>JALZHT010000934.1 GCA_030860645.1 Acidobacteriota bacterium | reverse complement strand
CCCCGAGCCTCACTCCCAATCGGGTCTCTGCCCCGCGATTATCTTCGACGGCTGTCGCGCAAGGGGCGCGGGGTGGTCGAGCCGAAGGTGGTGGTGGGGGCGGCCTTGGCGGTGCGGTCGCCGATGGCGGCCGAGTCGTCGCCGGGCGCGAGCTGCTCCGTGGCCTGGCGCGCGCCGCGCAGGTCGGCCAGCGCGACGACGACCAGCAGCCCCGCGACGCTCAGCGTGGCGAGCACGTAGAGCAGCGCCACCTGTTCGAGCACCAGCAGCACGATCACCGCGGCCGCGACCAGGGCGATCCACAGCAGCGACGTGCGGCGGCTCTTGCGGCGCGCCCGCGCCGCCGCCGCTCCCCTCTCGACGTTTCTACTCATCTCAATAACTCTCCTCGAAAAATCAGCGCCCCGAACGAAAAAGTTAATGTACCACAGCCCCGCGCCGCCCGGCGAACGGGCAAAAGAAGGTGCCGGGTTTCGGGTTTCACGCGCCGGCCAGAATCGCCACTTGACCGGCACCTGAGGCCCGAGACCCGGCACCCTTTCCGCTCGACGGCGGCTTAGTAGAGGACGCGGGGCACGACTGTCGTACTGAACGTTGACATGCCCCCCCTGACGGTGCCCATCATAAGGTTTTTCAGAGTATTTGTGACGTTGCCCGAGGCGTCCGGCACTTCGATGATGTCGTAGGGTTGGAGGGCGATGTCCTTGGCCTTCCCGTCCCGGATGTCCTTGTAGTTGACGATGATCTTCTCCGCGTTCGGCTCGCCCTCCTTCCGGCGGAAGATGATGATCGCGTTCGACTTGGCCTGGCCCCTCAGGCCGCCGACCTGGGCGATGGCCTGCGAGAGCATGCGCGTGGTGTCGCGCAGGTGGATGCCCTGCGGGTGGACGACATTGCCGGTGATGTAGACGGGCTTGGCCTCCTGCACGATGACGATGTCGCCGGGGCGGACGATGGGGTTGGCCTCGTCCTTGCCGAGCCGCAGGTCGTTAAGGTTGTAAACGTCGTAGGCGATCTGCGTCGGGTCGGTCGGCTCAAGGCTGAGGACGGGCTTGGCGATCTCGTCCTCCGGCTCGGGGCACATGATGGGCTCGGTGTGGAAGATTTGGATGTCGCCGCCGGCGCTCTCCGTGACGCCGCCGGAGGTGGCGAGCAGTTCGAGCAGCCGGGCGCGCCGGTGCATCTGCACGCGCGACGGCTGCCGCACCGCGCCGAAGACGACCGCCGGCGGGCGGCTCCGCATGGCGGTGACGCGCAGGCTCACCTGCGGCTTGTTGAGGAACTTCTCAAGCGCCTTGACGACGTCGGCCTTGATCTCGCGGTCGTTGCGGCAGAGGGCGGGAATCGGCTGATCGATGAAGGGTATCTCGATGTTGCCCTCGTCGGTGACGACGAGCGTGCCGTTGAACTGCGGCTCGTTGAAGACGCGGAGGTCGAGCTGGTCGCCGGGGCCGAGCTTATACTTCTTGATGCCCATCACGTCGAGTCCCGAGTCGGACGCAGAGGCCGCGGGCGCGTCCATCGGCGGCGGGGCGGGGGCGGCATCCTGGGCGAGGGCGGTCGAGGCGGCGGCGCAGATGACGAGCGCGAGGGAAAGGCTTCTGACTCTCATATTTCTTCTTCTTCCTGTGGGTGAAAGGCCGCGGTCCCGCGTCGGGTCGGAACGTGGTCTCCAGCGAGTCGGGCGAAACTGTAGATGTCCGGCCGGGCGGCGCGGCTGCCTGGCCCCTTCAAGTTAATCACCGGCGCGACGCGCGGCGCTCGTCGCGTTCGGCCTGCCGCCGCCGGTGGGTCCCGCGCGCGGGCACCGTCCAGGGGACGGCGAACCCCTTGAACAGAAGGTTGCAATTGTCGCACAAGAGGCTGTAAACGCCAATCAGGCGCAGCACGAGCGGCGTGTCGGTGTAGCCGCGCCGGACGCGGCGGCTCCGGCATTTCGGGCAGCGCTGCGAGATCAAAGCGGCGACTCCCCGCCGCCGTCAGCCGGCCGCGACGCGGCGGGC
>JALZHT010000933.1 GCA_030860645.1 Acidobacteriota bacterium | reverse complement strand
GGCTTGGGAGGCGCGACCGGAGTGGGGGCCGGAGTCGGCGCGGGGGTCGCCAGCGTGCGCGCGCCGACCGGCTGGCCGTCGGTGCCGAGCAACTTGACGGCCGCCTCGACCGACGCGACGAAGTAGTTGCCCGCGTTCCTGGCCTGCTGGTCGGGGGGCGTGCCGAGCAGCGCGTTCTTCGAGAACGTCCACGCGGTGGCGTGCTGCTCGAAGGCGAAGGTGCCGAAGTAGCCGCCCGCGCCGAGCACGCCGTAGAGCCCGAACGGCCCGACGTTGTTAGTCACTACGAGGCGCGCGTGCTTGGCGGCCGGCACGCCTTCGAGGATCAGGAATGACCTCGCGACGAGCGAGTCCCTGACCGTGTTGTGGTCAATGACCACGTCGTCGGTCGCGTTGAGGAGCTGGAAGAGCTTCCCGCCCTCGGCGTGGTACGCGCCGAGGCGCTCGATGACGTTGTCGCGGATGGTAATCCGCTTCGTGCGGGTCGCGGTCTCGTTGGCCTCCATCCCGCGGATGTTGATGCCGTTCGAGATGTTGCGGAGGGTGTTGCGGACGAACGTCACGTCTTCCACCACGTTCGCCGGGCCGGAGTCCGAGCCGGTGTTGATGACGATGCCCCAGCCGATCTGCGCGTGGGGCCAGGAATTCTCAAGGAGGTTGTCTTCGATCAAAACCCGGCGGGCGTTTTTGAACTCGATGAGATTCTTCACCGTCCACACCCGGCCCGCGTAGGCCGGGTCGCCCTGCCGCCACTTGAGCGGCTTGAAGAAGTGGTTGTTCCTGATCCGGATGTCGGAGGGCACGAGGCCGGGGATGGCCGGGGGCGCGCCGCCGAAGAGGATCTGGATGCCGGCGGCCTCCAGGTAGTTATTTTCAATCGTGAACGGCCCCGACCCGTTCGTGCCGCCGAGGGCCTGCGTCTCCACGCCGTTCCACTTGATGTCGTAGATGTAACTGTTCCTGACCGTGGTGTGCGCGCTGTCGAGCGTGATGCCGCGGTGGACGGCCGTCCGCTCGTCGCGGGCGCGGATGATGACGCGGTCGAACTCGAAATGAGAGGGGACGGTGTCGAGCGTCTTCTGCGACCCGGCGGCCGACCCGTCGCCCAGTTGGACGAGGCTGTAGCCGTACTCGCCGACGGTCGCCCCCTGCGTGAACTCCAGGCACTGGAGCCGCCAGTGGTGCGAACGTACGGGGGCCACGAGCACGGGCATGGCGTTCGGCGTGGCGAGGCGCGCCATCGCGGGCGCGTCGGCGGGCTTGACGCGGACGCCGGCCGGCAACTCGGCGCAGCGCGACGAACGGATGGTGATGAAGGAGGAGCCGGTCTTGACCGGCAGGGCGAAGTTGCCGACGTAGGCCGCGCCCGCCTGGAGCACGACCTCGTCGCCGGGCTGCGCGCGGTCGAGCGCCGCCTGGAGGTCGCCGCCCGCGGGCACTTGAATCGTCGCCGCGCGGGCGCTGTGGTTCGAGCCGGCGAGCAGCAGCAGGGCGCAGGCGGCGAGGCTAACGAGGACGGCGCGGTTAAATCTGAACGCGGCGGGAAGGCGGAAGGCGGCGAGGCGCTCTCTCGAATTCACAGCTCTGATCCTCCATCGGTAACCGGACGATCTCGGCGGGGGCCGAGACTCCTGGCTTTGCGGACCCGCATCGCTGCGGGGGTGCCTTTGTCGGTGACGATCGCGCTCCTTCGAAAGAGCCTCGGATCACCTTTTGTCAAGAATTGAATGGCGGGGCCTGACGCACACGAACCCCCTGACGACCGAGCGCCGTGGGGTTTATGTGAGGGTCTTGCCTGGTGTCATCGTGCGAAGCAGGGGGCGAGGTAGAAGTCCTTGTCGGGCGCGGCCCCGTCGCGGGGGCGGCCCCTTCCGGCGTCACTCGCCCTGGACGCCGTGCATCTCTCACCAGCGCGATGGCAACGTCCATGCCACGCAGGCCCCGCGCCGAAACCCGCGCCGCGCGCCGCGGACTGTCAACCGCGGGCGACACGCGGCCCGCGG
>JALZHT010000932.1 GCA_030860645.1 Acidobacteriota bacterium | reverse complement strand
CGTCCGGACGGCGAGCGAGAGCGCGCCCCACCCGGCGTCCTGGCGGTGCGGGACGTAGACCTGAGGCCCCGCCTCGGCGTCGAGCGCCTGCGGCTTCATGTCGCCGACCACGCCGACGATCTCGCGCGGGAACTTCTCGTCGATGTAGATGTGGATGCGCCGGCCCACGGGGTCTTCGCCCGCGAAGTGGCGGCGGGCCAGCGTCTCGTTGACGATGACGACCTTCGGCCCGTCGCCCGTGTCGCGCGCGTCGAAGTCGCGCCCCGCCCTCAGCGGAATCCGCATCGCGCGGAAGTAGTCGGGCGTGACGACGGAGTAGGCCGCGGGGACTCCCTCCTCGGGCGTCTGCGGCCGCCCCTCGCGGATGAAGGCGCGGCCCACGGAGAAGTTGCTCCCGCCGAGCGGCAGCGAGAGCGTCGCGCCCGCCGACTCGACGCCGGGGAGCGCGCGCACGCGCGCGAGCAGGCTCTCGTAGAACTCGGCCTTGCGGCGCGGCTCCGGGTAGCGCGCCCCCGGCAGCCCGAGCCGCAGCGTGAGCACGTTCGCGGGGTCGAAGCCGGGGTCGACGGCGGCGAGGCGCGCGAAGCTCTTCAAAAGCAGCCCGGCCCCGACGAGGAGCACGAGCGACAGCCCGACCTCGGCGACCACCAGTGCGGAGCGCAGGCGGCTGCGCGCGTCGGTCGAGCCGCGCCCGCCCTCCTTCAAAGTCTCGTTGAGGTCGGTCTTCGAGGCTTGGAGCGCGGGCACGAGGCCGAAGAGGACGCCGGCCAGGCCGGTGACGAGCAGGGCGAAAGCGAAGACGCGCGCGTCCAGCCCGGCCTCGGCGAGCCGCGGCGTGTTGGCCGGGGCGAGCGAGACGAGCAGGTCGGTGAGCCACACGCTCAGCAGCAGGCCCGCGACGCCGCCGGCCGCGGCGAGCATCAGGCTCTCGGTCAGCAGTTGCCTCATCACGCGGCCCCGGGAAGCGCCGACGGCGATGCGCACGGCGACCTCGCGCCGCCGCGCCGCCGCCCGCGCGAGCAGGAGGTTGGCGACGTTCGCGCACGCGATTAAAAGGACGAGGCCGACCGCGACTAGAAGCACCAGCAGCATCGTCCGCACGCCCGCGACCATATTGTCGTGCAGGCGCTGAAGCTCGACGCCCCAGCCCGTGTTCGAGTCCGGGTGCGCCGCGGCGAGCCGCCCCGTGATGGTTCGCATCTGCGCGCGCGCCTCTTCCAGCGTGACGCCCTCGCGCAGGCGGCCCGCCACCTGGTAGCTGCGGTTGAAGCGCGGCTCCTTGCCCAGGTCGGGCTGCAAGGCCGACCACAGCTCCGCGTTGTTCGGGTAGCCGAACCCGGCCGGCATCACGCCGACGACTTCGAGCTGGCGGCCGCCGACCTCGATCCTCCGCCCGACCACGCCCGCGTCGCCGCCGAAGCGCCGCCGCCACAGCCCGTGGCTGATGACGGCGACCGCCGCGCCGCCCACCCGCTCGTCCTCCGGCCCGAACGCGCGGCCGAGCGCCGGCCCCACGCCCATCACCGCGAAGAAGCCGCTGGTGACGCCGGAGGCGGCCACGCGCTCCGGCTCGTCTCCGCCGAGGTTGGCGCTACCCGCCGTGAACAGCGCCAGCGCCTCGAAGGCGTCGGCCTGCGCCCGCCAGTCGGCGAAGTCCGGGGCCGACATGTTGCTCTGGGTGATGCCCTTCGGAGGGTTGACACCGACGAATGTCACGATGCGCTCGGCCGCCGGGTACGGCAGGGGCCGCAGCAGCACCGCGTTGACGACCGAGAAGATGGCCGTGTTCGCGCCCACGCCCAGCGCCAGCACCAGCGCCGCGAACACCGTGAACCCAGGCCGCCGCCACAGCATCCGCCAACCGTACCGCACGTCATGCAACAGCGTTCCCATCGCATCACCTCACAAAAAGTGCAGAAGTCAGAGTGCGGAGTGCAGAATTAAAGGAGCGGTTTTAATTCTGCACTCCGCACTCATCACTCGTACCTCAGCGCCTCCATCGGGT
>JALZHT010000931.1 GCA_030860645.1 Acidobacteriota bacterium | reverse complement strand
CCGCAGTTCATGACGACCATCGACGGGGTCGACGTCCACTTCTTCCACGTCCGCTCTCGGCACGAGAACGCGCTGCCGCTGATCATCTCGCACGGGTGGCCGGGCTCGGTCTTCGAGCAGATCAAGATCATCGGTCCGCTCACCGATCCGACGGCCTACGGCGGTCGGGCGGAGGACGCCTTCCACGTCGTGATTCCGTCGCTCCCGGGCTTCGGCTTCTCCTCGCGACCGACCGAGGTGGGCTGGGGGCTGGAGCGCGTCGGCCGTGCGTGGGACGTGCTCATGAAGCGGCTGGGGTACACCCGCTACGTCGCGCAGGGCGGAGATTGGGGAGGAGGCCTGGTCGAGGTGATGGCGCGCCAGGCGCCGGAGGGACTGCTCGGCGTCCACACCAACCTGCCGGCGGTGTTCCCGCCCGACGCGGCCGAGGCGATCGCCAGCGGCGGGCCCGCGCCGGGGGGCCTCTCCGAAAAGGAACGCGCCGCGTTCGACGACATCCAGGGGTTCATCCAGAACGGGGGCTGGGCCTACCTGACGATGATGAGCTCGCGCCCGCAGGCCGTCGGTTACGGTATGACGGACTCGCCCGCCGGCCTCGCGGGGTTCATGCTCGTGCACGGCGGGTTCGGGCAGTGGTCGTACGGCAAGGACCCCGACCAGCAGCCGACGAAAGACGAGGTCCTGGACGACCTCACGCTGTACTGGCTGACGAACACCGCGACCTCGGCCGCGAGGTTCTACTGGGAGAACCGCAACCAGAACCTCATCAGCGCGGCCGCGCAGAAGACCGACGAGATCACGATCCCCGTGGCCATCACGGCGTTCCCGAACGACGATCTCTTCCGAGCCCCGGAGACGTGGGCCCGGCGCGCCTTCCCCAGCCTGATCTACTTCAACGAGGCCGAGGCGGGCGGCCACTTCGCCGCCTGGGAGGAGCCGGAGCTTTTCGCCTCCGAGGTTCGCGCGGCGTTCAGGTCGCTGCGCTAGTTGGAGTGAGAGGGGGCGCGAGCGTCGTTCGCGCCACCGTCCACCATCGCTTCTCGTTGGCATAAATCGAAGCGCGATCTAAGGAAAGGAGACCAGAGTGAGCAGTACAGTGGGGGAAGGGGTCGAAGTCCGACCCTTCCGCATCGACGTTCCGGAGGAGGACCTGGCCGACCTTCGCCGGCGGATTCTCGCGACGCGCTGGCCAAGCAAGGAGCTGGTCAAAGATCGCTCGCAGGGCGTCCAGCTGGCGACGCTGCAGGCGCTCGCCCGCTACTGGACGACGGAGTACGACCTCGGCCGGGTCGAGAGGAGGCTGAACGCGCTCGCGCAGTTCGTCACCGAGATCGACGGGGTCGACATCCACTTCATCCACGTGAAGTCGGCTCACGAGGACGCCCTGCCGTTGATCATGACGCACGGCTGGCCCGGCTCGGTCATCGAGCTCCTCGACACCATCGGCCCGCTGACCGACCCGACTGCGCACGGCGGCAAGCCCGAGGACGCGTTCCACCTGGTGGTGCCGTCCTTGCCCGGCTACGGCTTCTCGAGCGAGCCGACCGAGCTCGGCTGGGAAGCGGAGCGCAACGCACGCGCGTGGGCGGCGCTGATGGACCGCCTCGGCTACAAGCGCTACGTCGCCCAGGGAGGCGACCTGGGCGCCGCCGTCACGGACGCGATGGGCCGGCAGGCGCCCGACGGGCTGGTCGGAATCCACCTCAACCTGCTCATCGGGGCGCCCGGCCTCAAGGACCAGCTGCCGGCGGACACCGAGCAGGAACGCGCGGCGCACGCCGCGCTCAACACGTTCTTGACCGACGGCTACGCCTACTTCCTGGAGCAGGCCACCCGGCCGCAGACGATCGGCTACTCCCTGCTGGACTCACCCGTCGGGCTGGCGGCCTGGTTGCTCGACCACGACACGGACGCCTACTACAAGATCTCCCGTGCGTTCGTCGACGGTGAGCCCGTGGGCAACCTCACCCGGGACACCATCCTCGACAACATCACGCTGTACTGGGT
>JALZHT010000250.1 GCA_030860645.1 Acidobacteriota bacterium | reverse complement strand
GCCCTCACCCCGGCGGCCGTCTTCCCCGCCAGCGCGCGCAGGGCCGCGGCCGCCTCGCCCACCTCGTCGCGCAGCGCGCGGTCGAAGGCGACGAAGTGTTCGCGCCGCGCCTCCAGCGCGTTGATGAGCCGGCTGCGGTAAAGCATAAAAGCCGTGAATCGTGAATCGTGAATCGTGGCCGAGTGACACTCACGTCGGAGGGTGGCCGTCAACCCGACCGTCACTCACACGATTGACGATTGACGATTCACGATTTACGTCATTTGCCCCGCTGGATGCGCGCGAGCTGTTCGGCGGAGTAGGAGTAGCGCGTCGTCCGGAGGCGGCTGTCTATGAAGGTGTAGATCAGCCCCTCCTTCGCGTTCGTGAAGACCTCGGTGTTGCCTTTGGCCTGCCGCTCGAAGTCCGGGTTGGTGACGACGTTCAGAGACTCGGGCGTGTCGGTGGAGCGCTCGTGCTGGAGGACGATCTGCAAGACCGTGCCTTCGAGCGCGGGCGAGAGCCTCTTCGCGGCGATGAACTTCGGCGTCACGAAGAAGACCGTCACCGACCCGCCCGCCACCTTGAACTGCATCGTCCCCATCTCGGCCAGGCGGTCGGCCACGGGCGCGCCGAGTTGGCGCTCCACGTCGGCCCGCTTCGAGACGAACGGCTCCAGCCCCTTCCAGCTCGCGGCGGCCGCCGGCTGCGACACCAGCAGCAGCGCCGCCGCCACGACCCCGATCAGCGTGATTGCGCCCCGCGCCTGCGTGCGTTGGAAAAGCGTGTTGCTCATGGGCGGGATGCTAACGCCGCGCACGGCAAAGTTCAAGGAGAAAATTAAATCGTGAATCGTAAATCGTGAATCGTCAATCGTGTTAGCCCCCAGTCGTCAGTCGTCAGCCGTCAGTTTTTTGTTTTAACTGAAAACTGACGGCTGACGTTTGAGAACTACGATTGACGATTCGCGGCTTTATTTGGCGAAGGGGCGGACGCGCTCGGCCGACTCTTTGAAGTAGTCGTCGGCGGGCGCCAGTTCGAGGCCCTTCTCGTAGGCGGCGAGCGCCTTGGCGTACAGCTTCGAGGACTCGGCGGCGAAGCCCAGCTCGCGGTAGACCTCGGCGTTGTCGGGCGTCGCGGCGGCGGCCCGCTCCAGCGCGGCGATGGCGCGGGGGAAGTTCTTGGCGCGCGAGTGGGCGAAGCCGAGCAGGTAGAGGGTCGTCCCTTTCGCGTCGGGCTTGGCGGCGGCGCGCTCCAGCGCGGTCGCGGCCCGCGCGTACTGCTTGGCGAAGATGAGGGCCTGGCCGTGGAGCGCGGCCGACTCCTCGTCGTCGCGCACGCGCACGAGCGACTCGCTGGCGCGCACGGCGGCGAGGTTGTCGGCCTCGGCCTTCGGGCCTTCGACGGCGGCGGCGCGCCGCAGGTAGGAGTGCGTCAAAAGCTCCCAGGCCGGGGCGAGGCGCGCGTCCACCGTGGTCGCGCGGTTGAGCATGTTGATGGCCGCGGTGAAGTCGTTGCGGCGGAAGGCGAGCTGGCCGAGGTAGAGGAGCGCGGGCGCGTTCTTCGGGTCGGCCTTGACGGCGGCGTTGAAGGAGCGCTCGGCCTCGGCGGGCTTGTTCGTCCGCAGTTCGGCGAGGCCGCGCAGGTAGAGCATCCGCGGCTCGGGCGTCGCGCCGGCGCGCGTCGTCGCCGAGACCAGGAGCGGCAGCGCCTGCTCGTACTGCTCAAGGCTGACGTAGGCGCGGATCAGCGCGCCCTCGATGTTCACGTCCTCGGAGCCTTCGGCGCGGCGCAACTCCTGCGCGCGCCGCAAGTCCTCGACGGCCGGCGCGTACTGCTGCAACTCCAGCTCGGCGAAGCCGGCGAGCTTCCACGCCTCGGAGTTCTTCGGGTCGGCGGCGGCCGCCTGCTTCGCCTCGCGCAGCGCGGCCTCGTACTGCTTCTGCTGGAAGAGGGCGAAGGCGCGGGCGGTCGAGGCCGGCGCGCCGGCCGCGGGGCGGGCCGCGTCGGCGGTTGAAGCCGTGGGCGTCGGGGCCGTGTTCGACGGCGTGACGCGGCGCGGGCGGGTCGCGCCCGACTGGCCGAGGGCGAAGGAGGAGGCGACGAGGAGCGCGGCGGTGGCGGCGGTCAGCTTTGATTTCATGCTCGTCATGGGGGTCAGTGTTTCACAGCCCGGCGGGCGATTTCAACCCCGCCGTCGGAAGGGAGAGGCGCGCCCATCCGATGCCCCCCGCCGCGCGCAGGTTCGCTCTAAAAGGGACGGTGCTCGGGCGGGCGTGAGGGAGGCCCGTCTCGGACGTACACCTGGCAAGTTACCTAAGACTTCCGGAAGTCTGGGATACGATCCGACAAGCCAGGGAAGAATTCTTATATCCTGTGTAACCCTGCCTCGGAGTAGATAGTGTCTTAAAACTGAAACCGGAAGTAATGAGTTAAGGGTGAGAGCAGGCGAGGTGCTTATCTTTTGCCGTCGGGCCGTAGTGAACCGCGAGCACTTCTTCATACCTTGTTTTAATCACAACACCCTGTTCCTCGTCGACGTAAGTGATCGCGCCGCCAACATGAGGTTGCTCCACCTTTACATATTTGGACTCCTCCAAGTCGAGGTCTCTAACATGGAGCGCTTTTTTTGGAGTGACCTCAATCCTGATGACAGTGTCGGGGGGCACGTTCCACGCCCCCTCGACACCCTCCTCGCAGGGGACTATCGAATAGATGATGTAGACAGATTCCTTCTCCGTCTCGTACAGGGGCGAGCCTGGTTTTAACGGGCGGCCGAGTAGCCTTTCCACGTCCTCGCGCGTCGAGCGCAGGGGGGTGACACCACGCCACTGCTTCGCCATGACGAAGCCGGGCGGCGTGAGCAATAACATTAAGCAAGCAATCAGACACACTATCCGCGTCATCTATTAAACTCCGGGTTACAGGCGCTATGGAAATACTTGTCCCAGTATTGGCTGTTCGCGAGGGCGTTGTTTTTGTCTTCGGGCAGTCGATGGACGCCGGTCGTCGGGAGTCCCTGATCCTTTCTACTCTGGAACACGGCCTCCGCCATCCTTCGGTCGTCGGCTACCCGTGCTGATAGGTGCATGGCCTCGTGCAGGACGCCAAGGAAGTCCTGGAGTGCTACCCCGCCGATGCTATTTAATAGAACCGCGGCGTTACCCCGGTAAGGGGAGCCCGACACGGTACTAATATATAACCCATCCAGTTTGAGTTTGCCACTATTGCCCACCCGCACGAACCCCTCCTGGCTGTCAATGATGTCGAGCAGGCCTAGGATGTCGTCAGCTACCGGCGGGTCGTTCCCATTCTGGTTCTTCAAAGCGGTGAAGAGCGCCTCGAAGAACTTCTTGCACGCAGGCTTACTCACGATACTCCGAATTTCATTGACAAACTTCCGTTTTTCGGCTCCCGTGATGTCTTGAAGGAACCAATCAGGGGTACGCCCGAGTAATCTCTCCCCTGTCGCCCCGTTGAGCAGGGCGAAATTGGTGTCGAAGCCTTCCTCACGGCGCTCTAACCTTGGCGGGCCTCCGGTGAGCGGCGCAAAATACCCGTTCCCGACCCACCCGGCCGTCATGGGCACGAATCCTTGGTAGCCATCCGCGAAGGCGCGGAACACGGCCAACGTCCGCTGGTCCCTGTAGACGACCGAGATCGTCGTTTCTTGGGGGGCATGGGCCCCGGCGCCGCTGCCCGGCAGCCCGAAGGCGAAGCGGCAGCCCGTCACGACGTTGTCTAACTTACACGTCATGCCGCCATAGCCGGGGATGAGCTGCATCACCATCTGGTCAATCGCCGCCTGCGTCGGGCTCTCAGAGCCGCCGGCCGGGTCCTCCGCCTCGCCCGCGCCCGCGAACGGGTCACTGTCGCCGACGTCGACCCTGCCCGGGTCGAGGCGCGTTTCGGCCACGGCCCTCCCAGAGGCGTCCGTCTCCCGCCCGTCGCCCGTCACCGGGTCTTGGTGCCGCCACAGCAGGCGGGGCGCGCCGGTGTCTACCCCCTCCTGGCGGGCCAGCACCCCGCCGCCCGCGTAGGCGTACGACTCCCGCCGCGCGCCGGCCGGGCCGTACTCCGTAATCACTTGGCCGCTCAGCGCCGTACTGCGCAGATAGTAGGCGGTCGCCGTGGTCGGCGCGTTGCCGTTGACCTGCTTGACCCGCACGCGCTTGATCGGCACCCCGTCGCCGTCGTAAGTCTCGGTCGTCGTCACCGCGGTCGTCCACACCGCTTGGCTGACGGGGATCCGCCGGCTCGTCGTCTGCGAGGTACTGACGTGTCGCCCCGCCGCGTCGTATCTGTGGCCGGCCGGCGTGAACGGCAGGCCGTTGGGCGCCTCCTCGTTCATTGAGGTGAGCCGCCCGTCCGAGTCGTACGACCATAGCGGGTTACGCCCGCCCGCGCTGTACGGGTCGGTGTGCGTGTCGCCCTCGCTCCAGTAGCGGCCCGCCCGGCCCGTCAGATTGTCCCACGCGTCGTAGGCGTAGGTCTGCCGGTAGGGGCCGTCGGTGAAGCCCGAATTGGTGCCGCCCGCGAAGTCGCGGGCCTCCGCCCCGGAGTAGGCCTCCTTGAGCCGCCCGACGAGGTCGTAGCCGTAGGCGCGGTCGTGGGTACCGCTGCCCTTCGAGCGGCTCAGGAGGTCGGCGGCGAACTTGACCCGCCCGTCGGCGTGGTATTGGAACTCCGCCCCGTCGGGCCGCACCGCACCCGTGGCGGCGTCCTTGACGCCGCCCAGCGCATAGCGCGTGACTAAACCGCGGGCGTCGTAGCCTAGGCTCACGCTCGTCTGGTTGCCGTAGTCGGCCCGCTTAAGAGCGCCCCACGCGCGGTACTGCGCCTTCGAGGCCAGCGCCGCGGTAGCGCCGAGGCCCGCGCTCGTCACCCCCGTCACCCGCCCGACTTGGTCGAAGTCGTAGCCAAAGCTGGTGCCCGAGGTCTGGTCCGTGACCTTCTTCACCTGCCCCCGCAGCGTGTATTCGTAGCCGAGCGTGTAGGTGCCCGCGAGGCCGGGGAACTGCCGCGCCTCCGAGATGAGCCGCGACAGCGAGTCGTAGGTGTAGGTGACGGCGCCGCCCCCGGACAGCATCTTCGTGCGGTTCCCGGCCGCGTCGTACTCGTAGGTCACGTCGGCCGCCGCCGCCACGTCCTGCCCAGCGATGACACCCGCCACGTTATAGTCGATGGAGGTCACGAGGTGGCGCCCGTTGTAAGTGAGGAGCGACCTCGCGCCGCGGGCGTCCGTGACGCCCGCC
>JALZHT010000930.1 GCA_030860645.1 Acidobacteriota bacterium | reverse complement strand
ACGGCCGCTGGACGCAGCGCTACGAGTACGACCGCTACGGCAACCGCCGCAACGTCTACTCGAAGCCGGTCGAGCAGTTCGTCCGCGACTTCTACCAGGGGGCGCTCGCGCGCCAGCCCAACTCGACGGAGTTGCAGACCTGGACCGACAGCCTCCGGCTGGCTTACCCGCAGGGGCAGGGGCCGCTTCTGACGGAGGCGAAGGAGCTGGGCCGGGCGCTCTTCCAATCGGCCGAGTACGCGGCCCGCAACCGCACCGACCGCGACTTCGTCGCCGACCTCTACCGGGGCTACCTCCAGCGCGCGCCCGACCAAGCCGGTTGGGACTACTGGACGGGCGTCGTGGCGACGGCCGGCCGGGAGGCCGTCCGCCAGTCCTTCGAGGGGTCGGCGGAGTTCGACTACGGCGTCAACGGGCTGAGTCCGCTCGCGCCGGCCTCGGGCGTGCCGGTCGGGCGCGACGGGCTGGCCGGCCCAGTCTTCTTCGACGCGGCGACGAACCGCGTCAACGCGGCCGGGTGGCAGTACGACGCGGCCGGCAACCAGACGCGCGTCCAGGTGGCCCCCGGCGTGTGGCAGCGGATGGTCTACGACTTCGCCAACCGGCTGGTGTCAGTCAAGACGGACGCCGGCGCGGTGATCGCCACCCACACCTACGCCGACACCGGCAACTCCAGCCTCGTCACCCAGGAGGGCGCGACGCGCACCTACTACGCGCGGGCCGGGGCCAGCATCATCGCCCAGTACGGCGAGACGGACGGTACGGCTACGGCGTCCAGCCCGCAGTGGAGCAAGAATTACATCTATCTGGACGGGAGGCTGCTCGCCACGCAGCAGCCGAGCGGGGCCGGCGAGCAGGTCGAATATCACCACCCGGACAGGCTCGGCACCCGCCTCGTCTCCAACGCGGCGAACACGAGCTTTTACGAGCAGGCCACCCTGCCCTTCGGGACCGGCCTGAGCGCGGAGAGTACGGGCGCGTCTAACCGTCGTTTTACCTCCTACGACCGCTCCCCGGCGACGGGGCTCGACTACGCGGTGAACCGTTACTACGACTCGACGCAGGGGCGGTTTACCCAGGCGGATCCGATAGGCATGGGCGCCGCCGACCTCGACAACCCGCAGACGCTGAATATGTATGCTTATTGCGGCAACGACCCGGTCAACAACGTGGACCCCGACGGGCAGTTCTTCAAGAAGCTGTTCAGGTTCTTTAAGAAGCTGCTCAACATCCTGAAGTGGGTGGTCGTCGCCGTGGTCGTCGCCATCGCGGTGCTGACCTTCCTGCCCGGGGGCGCGGCGATCCTGGCCGGGATTTACAAGGCGCTTGGGGCCATCGGGTTAACATCCGTCCTGGCCTACGAGTCGGGGGGCATCGCTATCGAGTTCGTCGCGGGGGTGCTAGTCGCCGCCGACAACGCCGTGGGCGCGATAAGTCGGCACGTGAACCAGAAGGAGCCGGGGAAGACGCGGCGGAGGCGGGAGAAGGCGGAGCGCAGGCAAGAGAGGGAAAGGCGCAGCCGGGTGAGAATCAACCCGCCGCTGCCGCAGCCGCAACAGGGAGAACGTCGCGTCGAGGTTAGACCTAAGGGGGAACGCCCCCCAGAGCCGAAGATGGATCCCGACAAGCCCAAGCTGCCGGAGAATCCGACGACGAAGCAAAAAGTCAAATACGCCGTTTCTCGTATTTTACGCTTCCTCACCCTGTGGGGCTCGCGCGCGACAACTCTCGTCATGATGACTGACCCTGCCCTCATTGCGGAGAGGGCGTGTCGGGAAAATCCTGGCGGCGCCCTTTGTGAACAGTACGAGAAGTTTCTCTCCCCCGAGAAGTTCTGTGAGATTATGCCCTGGCGGTGTGCCTGAAGTGCGGCCGGAGGGGCGAGTTGAGAGACCAGCGCAAGCGGCTTCGTCGAGCGGCCGGGCCGGAAAGAGCACATGGTCCGAAGGCGGGGGGGGCGGCCCCCCGCCGGAGACCTGACTCGCCGGTGCCGGTGGAGAACTATTGCTCGG
>JALZHT010000249.1 GCA_030860645.1 Acidobacteriota bacterium | reverse complement strand
GAAGCGGACATCCTCAACGCCCGCCGGCGAAGGTTCTTCTACTGTCTACTTCTTCACGCCCACACGCCGGGAATCCGCGCCGCGCACTTCGGGCAGAGTCCTTCGCGGCCGATTTTCATCTGCAAAATTCGGAAGCCGTAGCGCTCGACGAGCAGTTCGTCGCAGGAGGGGCAGTAGGTGTTCTCCCAGCGCCCGACGCGGCCGGGCAGGTTCCCGGCGTAGACGAACCGCAGCCCGGCGGCCCGCCCCGTCTCGCAGGCGCGGACGAGCTGTTCGGCCGTCGTGTTGGCGTTCTCCGTCATCCGGTAGTCCTGGTGGAAGGCCGTGACGTGCCAGGGGATGTCGGGCGAGACCGAGGCGATGAAGTCGGCCGCGCGCTTGAGTTCGTCCTCCGAGTCGTTGAAGCCCGGCACGACCAGCGTCACGATCTCCTCCCAGAAGCCGCGCTCGTGCACCATCCTGACCGTGTCGAGGATGGTGTCAACGACGCCGCCCAACTGCCGGTAGGCCCGGTCGCTCATCGTCTTCAAATCAATCTTGTAGCAGTCCGTCCACGGGCGCAGGTAGTCCAACACCTGCGGCGTCGCGTTCCCGTTCGAGATGAAGGCCGTCCGAAAGCCCGCCGGCCGCGCCTTCCGAAAGACCTCCACCGCCCACTCCGCCGTAATCAGCGGCTCGTTGTAACTCGACCCCACCATCCGCGCCCCGCACTCCCGCGCCATCTCGACGAGCCGGTCGCTCGTCACCATCTTCGGCCGCGTCCCCGCCGCGTCGTCGCGCAGGGCTTGCGAGGTCAGCCAGTTTTGACAGTAACTACAATGGAGGTCGCAACCCAGCATGCCGAAGGTGAGGGTGTCGGAGCCGGGGAGGGCGTGGAAGAAGGGCTTCTTCTCGGTCGGGTCGCAGGCGAGGGCGGCGACGTAGTTGGTCGGCACGAGCAGGCGGCCACCCGCGTTGAAGCGCACCTTGCAGATGCCCCGCTTGCCCTCGCGGATGAGGCAGCGGTGGCCGCAGGCGTAGCAGCGCAGGGAGGCGTCCGGAAAGTGCTCGGTCAGCTCCGCGGCCCCCTCGGCCGTCATCTCGTCTAAAACCTCGGCCAGACTGGCCGAGCGCGCGCTCATCGGCATCGCCTACCTACCTCCCGTTCAGCAAAATTGTCAGGTGGTACATTATACTAGATACGTGCCATGAGAATTACCGCCGGCGAGTGCGCGTCGGGGTCTATTGCCGATGGTAAAGACGCCTTGGAGTGTTGGGGGCTTGACAGATATGCACCCGTTTGAAGTTGCACTTTGTGTGAGCACTGCGGATATTGAATTCCAACTCCGGGGACATGAGGCACTTATCTGGCCGGAGTTTTTGCTGAATCCCCGCCGACTGCGCGGGAGCGACTTTTTGATGCGCTGGTCTCAAGGGGTGTGGAGCGAAGAAAGACTGATCCAGGCGGTGAACGAAAGTCGGAGATATTTCGCCCTGCCTTACGGCCCGAGTGGGACCGCCCCGGACGACGACCCCAGAGCTTTTGAACTGTACTTTGAACGGTTAGAGCGGGCGGGGCTAGGCGGGGTCAAACGCCCTGACTTACTGATCTTCGCTCAGGCCTACCGGAAGCGCATCAACGGGATCGTGCGCGGAGTCGGCGGCGTCCGGGAACTGCCCTTCACGCCCGAAGATCACGACGCGATGAGAGAACTCCTTAATCTCGCGGTCATCGCCGTCGAGTGTGAAAACAGCCTGTGGAGGGCGAAGCACATGCCCGCCTACGGGGCTGCCTTGACTCCACAGAGGCGGCTCGAAGGACGGCCCGGGCTGAAAAAAAGGCGGTGCTCCCGACCGTCATCCTGAAAGAGGAGGATCGCGCCCCTTTACGGGCCTGGCAGGAGCGGGCAGGGGTTAAAATCCACGTCCGGCACGCGTTCTATGATCTCGCCTTCGGGGTCAGCCTCGACCGCGTTGAAGAACTCATTACCAAGGGGCTGATTGAGCCGACGGTGCAGACCTTTCAGGCCCCCGGCGGCGCGACCTCGAAAAAAGTTATCTACAAGGTGTATTATCATTACGCTTACCCACTCGGCGAATCCCGTGAAGAGCCGGCACTCATTCCCGCCCACATTGAGGACAAGAACGGGCATATTTTGCCTTATGTGAAATTCTCCGGCGGAAGGTTGGAGCTAACCGCGAGCGCCGTGGAGGTATTGGACATGGCTTTAGCGAGTTATGGAGGAGGTGAGTAGTGCGAGCGCGTCATCAAAAACTCCCGGGGACGGGGCCGCAACGCGAGGCATTAAGGCAAAAGGGACAATTCTGGACTCCGGACTGGGTTGCCGAAGCGATGGTCTCTTACGCCTTGTCGGGCGGGAGTAAGCATGTGCTTGACCCCGCCGTCGGGGCGGGAGCATTCTTCACGGCGGCTAAGAAGGTGGCCGCTGAGAGCGGCCGGGTCGTCACGCTGCTGGGGGCGGAGATTGATGGCGCGGCTCTGCAAGAGGCTCGGCATAACGGCCTTTCTGCCGAAGACCTCGCGCGCGTCCGCCCGGATGATTTCGTCCTTCAGCCGCCGGCAGATAGCTTCGACGCCATAGTCGCCAACCCTCCATACATTCGTCACCACCGTTTACCCGCCGAGGTCAAGGCCGAGTTGAAGGATTTCGGGGAGGAGTTGATCGGGGTTCCGCTCGACGGGCGCGCCGGGCTGCACGTCTATTTTCTGCTGCGGGCTTTGCAAAAGCTTAACCGGGGCGGACGTCTGGCATTTATCATGCCCGCGGACACGTGTGAGGGTGTCTTCTCGGCAACCTTGTGGGCTTGGATAACGCGCCATTACCGGCTCGAAGCCGTCGTCAGTTTCGCTCCCGAAGCGTCCCCGTTTCCGGGCGTGGACACTAACCCGATCATATTCTTTATTACCAACGCGAGTCCGGCGGAGCAGGTGCTGTGGACTAGGTGTCTAGAGCCCGAGACGAGCCAACTTAAGGCTTGGGTCGCCTCCGATTTTGCAGATGCTGGGGGCACGCTGAGAGTCTCTCGACGCTCCCTGTCGGAGGCGCTGTCTACTGGGCTGTCGAGACCGGCGGCTCAGACGAACAGCGGCGTGCCGGTGCTCGGAGATTACGCGCGAGTGATGAGGGGCATCGCCACGGGTGCGAATGAATTCTATTTTCTGACCGCGAGCCGGGCAGCTGAGTTAAAAATACCTGATGAGTTCTTAGTCCCTGCCGTTGGGCGCACGCGCGACGTGGGCGGCGATGAGATCAGTTCCGAGGATATTGATGCTTTAGCGGAAAGGGGAAAGCCGACGCTGCTCTTCTCGCCGGACGGGCGGCCGGTCGACTCCTTCCCCGAGTCCGTCCGGCGGTATCTGGCGCACGGCGAATCGCTAGGCATCCACCGGAAAACCCTCATCGCCACGCGCCGCCCCTGGTACAAAATGGAGAGGAGGGCCGTTCCGCCTTTCCTTTTTGCATACTTGGGTCGGCGGAATGCCCGATTCATCCGCAATCATGCAGGGGTCGTGCCCCTGACGGGTTTCTTGTGTGTCTACCCTCACGCGCGGGACGGCTCATTCCTTGAAAAGCTTTGGAAAGTTTTACGCCACCCAGAAACCGTTGCTAACTTAACGCTAGTGGGCAAGACTTACGGTTCGGGAGCGATCAAGGTTGAGCCGCGCGCGTTGGAGAGACTGCCGATTCCCTCCGCCGCTCTGGGCGACGGCGACCTTAGTTTTGAGTCGCCGGAGGCGCGTCAGGTGCGACCGATAGCGCAACCTTTTTTGCCACTGATATAGGTCGTTATGATCATCGAGCAAATCACGCTCACGCCGTTCCGGCAGCAGACGCGCGTGCTGGGCTGCGAGGAGACGGGCCGCGCCGTCTGCGTCGACCCGGGCGAGGAGACCGGCGAGATCGTCGAGGCGCTGGAGCGGCACGGGCTGGAGTTGCAGGCCATCGCGCTGACGCACGCGCACATGGATCACGTCGGGGGCGTGGCGGCTTTGAAGCGCGCGCGCCCGGCGGCCGACATCATCCTCCACCGCGACGACGAGCCGCTCTACGCGGGCCTGCCCGAGCAGCCCGCGTGGCTCGGCATCCCGCGCGCGCAGTGGGCGGGCCTCGGCTTCGAGTACGAGCCGCCGCCGGCGGTCGGGCGCTACTGGGAGGACGGCGAGACCTACCGCGTCGGCCGGCTGGAGTTCCAGGTGCTCCACTGCCCCGGCCACACGCCGGGCCACGTCGTCTTGTTCGAACCGAAGGAGAGGAAGGTCTTCGTCGGCGACTGTTTGTTCGCGGGGTCTATCGGGCGGACGGACTTGCCGGGCGGGTCGACGGAGCAACTGATGGACTCGCTCCGCCACAAAATCCTGCCGCTCGGCGACGATGTCGTCGTCTACTCCGGCCACGGGCCGGAGACGACCATCGGCCGCGAGCGACTCACCAACCCGTTCCTCACGGGCCGGTACTTTTAAAGCCGTGAATCGTCAATCGTCAATCGAAGGGCTTGAACATCACCTGACTAACGATTGACGGCCAGGCTGAGTGCTGTTCAGCCACGATTCACGATTCACGATTGACGGCTTTTAACGATTTACGGCTTTTGTCCTTCCGCGGGCTTGTGCAGGCGCTCGTTCTTGAGCTTCTCCCACTTGTCGCGGGTCTCGCCCTGGAGGTCGCTGGGGAGCGTCTCGACCGGGATGCCGTTCTCGTCGCAGAACGTGCGCCAGAGGACGAAGCGGGCGTCGAACTGCCCCGTCTCCGGGTTGATTTGATTGGTCAGCTTCGGTTTCTCTTCCGCCACTACCGCCTGTCCTCGCTTTTCCTCACTCGGGTTTTTCGCCGGGCCACAGTGTAACAGAAGAGAGTAGACAGTAGACAGTAGGCTCTAAACCGATGCCCGTCGCGGATGCCCTGACCGTTCCCCCGCGAATGTTTTTCTACTGTCTACCGTTTTATGATGCCGCGCTGCGCAGGTACATGTCGCCCTTCGGGGTCTGCTCGCCGCGCTCCTCTTCGAGGGTGACGGCGAAGGCGGCGGGGGTGGCGGCGGGGAGGCGGTCGCTGAGGCGGGCGTGCCCTCGGTCGTCGGTCTTGAAGACGCCGCCGGGCAGGGGCTTGCCGTCGGCGATGAACCAGAGTTGGTAGGCTTTGCCGGCGGGCGCGGGCGGCAGGCCGTAGGCGAGCAGCAGGGCGCGGCCCGAGGCGCGGTCGTAGGCTACGCGCGCGCTGGCCTGCGGCGCGGTCTTCGTCCCCGCGAGGCTGGCG
>JALZHT010000929.1 GCA_030860645.1 Acidobacteriota bacterium | reverse complement strand
CCCCATGCGCACGCGCCGGACGCGGAGGCGGCCGCGAACGTCGAGGCGTCCGCGAACGCCGACAGCCTGAGCCGCGAGCAGCTCACGCACCCGGCCAACGCCGCGCGCCTCGCCGGCCTGCTCGGGCAGCTCCAGCAGAGCCACGGCAACGCCTACGTCCAACGCTTCGTCGCCGACGTAAGCGGGCGCGAGGCGGGCGGGTCTGCACACGCCGAGGCCGAGCGCGCGAGTCCCGGCAACTCACAATCGCTCGACGCCGGGACGAAGACGCACATGGAGTCCGCCTTCGGCGAAGACTTCGGCGGCGTGCGCCTGCACACGGGCGCGGGGGCCGAACGCGCCGCCGGCAACCTCGGCGCGCGCGCCTTCACGCGCGGGCGCGACATCTACTTCAACAAGGGCGAATACAACCCTTCGACGCGCGACGGTCAGGAGTTGCTGGCCCACGAACTCACGCACGTCATTCAACAAGAAGGCGCGGCCAACCGGCAGGCTAATTCCACCGGTCAGGCCGGGGACACTCACGAGCAGGAAGCAGACCTGTCGGCGGCGGCGGTCTTGGCCGGTCAACGCCCTCGCGTCGTGAAGAGGGGCGCCGCGCCTGCGTACCAGCGACAGCCGACGGGACAACGGCAAGCACAGCCGACACCGACGGCCGCACCCGCTCCCTTTCACTGGTACGTGGGTGATCCGGAAAGTGAAACTCCATTCGGGGCGGGGCGTGTGTGGGTCACGGAGACCGGTATTTCTCCGGAGTCATACTCAGTCCACGTCACCTTTCCCCCACAGCTCCATTTCGAAATAGAGGGCGCGTCCGGTGCCACCGTCAGAGTCCGACCGGACTCGGCAGGAAATAGAATGATTGTGGATCTTGAGGTGAACAGGCGGCAAAGGCGTCGCCCGACGGTACGGATAACCCTGACTCACGGCGGCGTAAGTTTCCAAATGCATTTTCATTTTCGGAGGCGTCACACGCGCCCCCGCCGGAGCCGCTAGTCAGCAGCGCGGCTGCTGCGCCGGAACGGGCAACACGAAACGCCGAGGGCGTTGACCACCCATGTCTCCCATTTGGAAAGGAGTAAGGCAATGGAGCAACTCGTTCAGATCACTAGAAACGGTAAGCCCGCCGCCCCGCCACAAGCCATGTTGCCCGGAGTGGTTGACAGGGCGGCAGAGCACGTGCCGCCCGTCTCGCTCGAAGGGCTGCGCGACCAGGTCGGCGAGGGGCTGATGTACGTGCACAGCCGCGCCAACGCCAACACGAGCAAGGTGCTCGAAGTCGCCTCCTTCTCCTACGCGCTGATCGAGCTTTTGATGGAGCGCGGCCTCATCTCGGTCGAGGAGTTGGACGAGCGCAAGCGCGAGGTCGGGCAGCGCCTCGTCGAGAAGTTCGTCGAGAACGGCATGGGCGTGGCGCTCACGAACGAGGACGAGGACAAGTACGCCTACCAGAGCGAGGTGAAGATTGACTGCGAGAACCGCCTGCACCTCTGCCGCGGCGCGTGCTGCCGCCTGCGCTTCGCGCTGACGACGCAAGACCTCGAAGAGGGCAAGGTCAAGTGGGACTTGGGCCGCCCCTACCTCATCCGCCAGGACGCCGACGGCTACTGCCACCACGTCGAGCGCCCGACGGGCCGGTGCGGCGTCTACGAGAACCGCCCCATCGTCTGCCGCGCCTACGACTGCCGCAAGGACAAGCGCATCTGGGACGACTTCGAGAACATGGCCGTTAGCCCCGACCTCGAAAAACTTTTCCAGCGCCAGGACGAGGCGGCGGCAGGTGCGCAGGCGGCGGTGACGGTAGAGGCGACGGCGGCCGGCGACCCCGCGCCGATGTGAACGCACGCCGCCCCTCAACCCTGACGGCCCGCGGCGCGCTGCCGCGGGGCGCGACCTGAACTTTCGCGCGCCGCGCGAACCCGAACGAGAGCGAGCGACCCGAGGCGAAGACGACCCGATGCCCGAACCGCTTCAAGACCGAAGCCCGCGGCCGGAGGCCAGGCCGCCCGAGCAGAAGCC
>JALZHT010000928.1 GCA_030860645.1 Acidobacteriota bacterium | reverse complement strand
AACCAGAAGAGGCCGCCGCGCGCAGGTTGCCAGGCACCGGCGTTAAGTCCGGGCCAAAAGCCACGAGGGTTTGGAGCCGACGCGGCCCGGGCCTTCCATTTCCAGGCAAGGAGGATGATGACCACGTCGGTCATCATCCTCCTTCTTATTTTATATCGGGGTCGAAGGCGTCCTTCCGCGCCACGTCAGCGACGTTGGCAGCGCGGGCAGAAGTAAGTGGAGCGGCCGGCCCGGGAGAGGCGGCGGACGGGGGCGCGGCAGGCGGGGCAAGGCTCGCCCTCGCGGCCGTAGACGCGCCAGCGCCCCTCGTAGGCCCCGCCGTAGTAGCTGCCGTCTATGTTCTCGGGGTCGACGTTCATCGTCGAGCCGTGTTCGATGGACTCGCGGAGGACTTCGAGGATGGCGCGGTGGAGGCGCGCGAGGCGGCGGCGCGAGAAGTCGGCGGCGACGGCGAAGGGGTTGGCGCGCGCGAGGAAGAGGGCTTCGGCGGCGTAGATGTTGCCGAGGCCCGTCACCTTCGTCTGGTCAAGGAGGGTTTCTTTGAGCGTGCGGCGCGAGCGGGCGATGGCCGCGCCGAGGTAGGCGGGCGTGAACTCGGCCGAGAACGGCTCGGGCGCGAGCGAGCGCAACTCCCTCGTTTGGAATAACTCGTCCGCGCCGACGAGCTTCATCAGGCCGAAGTGGCGCTGGTCGGTGAAGGCCAGCCGGCGCGCGTCGTCGAGGTGGAAGAGGGCGTGGGTGTGCCGCGGCAACTCGCGCCCGGCGGGCAGAAGCAGGAAGCGGCCCGTCATGCGCAGGTGGACGACGAGCGCCCGCGCGTTGTCGAAGTGCACGAGGATGTGCTTGCCGCGCCGCCCGACCTCGCGGACGCGCGCCCCGCGCAAGTGGCGCGCGAACTCCTCCGGCGGATTCTCCGGCGCGAGCCGCGGCCTCAACAACTCCGCCGCCTCGAAGCGGCGGCCCCGCACGAGCCGGTCGAGCGCGCGGGCGACGAGTTCAACTTCGGGAAGTTCGGGCATAAAGGGATTTTGGATTTTTGATTGGCGATTTTTGATTTTTGATTAAAGACAGCACCGCCGCCTCTTTCAATCGCAAATCAAAAATCCAACATCAAAAATTCGCCAGTCGGCCGCCGTACTCCAACAGCTCTTCGCGTTTGGCGACGGAGGTGGCCTCGGCGTAGATGCGCAGGAGCGGCTCGGTGCCGGACTGGCGGAAGAGGAGCCAGGACTCGTCGGCGAAGAGCAGCTTGACGCCGTCGAGCATCTCGACCGCCTGCACGGCGTGGCCCTCGACGCGCGCCGGCGGCTTCGCCGAGAGCGTCCCGACGAGCGCGAGGCCGCGCGCCACGTCAACGCGCAGGTCGCGGCGGCCGAAGTAAAACTCGCCGAACTCGCGGTGCATCTCGCGCACCATCTCGGTCGGCGTCCGGCCCGAGGCGACGACCGCTTCGAGGAAGAGGAGCGAGTTGAGGATGCCGTCGCGCTCGGGGAGGTGGCCGCTCACGCCGATGCCGCCCGACTCCTCCGCGCCGACGAGAATCTGTTCGCGCAGCATCAGGTCGGCCACGTACTTGAAGCCGATGGGCGTCTCGTGCAGGGCGAGGCCGTGCGCCGCGGCGATGCGCTTGAGGAGCACCGACTGCGAGAAGGTGCGGACGACGCCGCCCGCCATCCCGCGCCGCCGCGCGAGGTGCAGGAGGATGAGCGGGACGACCTCGTGCATCGTCATCGTCTCGCCCCGTTCGTTGACCGCGCCGACGCGGTCGGCGTCGCCGTCGGTGGCGAGGCCGACGAGCGCGCCCGCCCCCCGGACGCGCGCCTTGAGGGGCGCGAGGTTGCGGTCAACCGGCTCCGGGTCGCAGCCGCCGAAGAGCGTGTCGCGCCCGGCGCGGATCGTCTCGACCCGCAGACTCCCCCCTCCCAGAAAACTCTCCACCCAGCGCCCGCCCGTCCCGTGCATCGGGTCGACGACGACCGATACGGCGGCGGCGCGCAGCCGCCCGAGGTCTATGTAAGAC
>JALZHT010000927.1 GCA_030860645.1 Acidobacteriota bacterium | reverse complement strand
CTCCCCGTCTCTTCCGCCCGGCAGCACGGATCGCGTGAGCGCGGAGCCTGACGACAATGCTCCGGTGCGAAGGCCGACGCCTCCGCCGCCGGAGCAGCCGCAGGAGGTGGACGAGGAAGAGGTCGTGCGCGTCGAGTCGGAGTTGGTGACGCTCAACGTGAGCGTCGTCGAGCGCGCGAGCGGCCGGGGCCTGGCGGGCCTCGCGGCCGCAGACTTCCGGCTCTACGAAGACAACGTCGAACAGAGCATCGAGCACTTCGAGTCTTCCGACGCGCCGTTCGACCTCGTGCTCCTGCTCGACCTCTCCGGCTCGACGGCGCGCGTGACCGACACCATCCGCCGCGCCGCGTGGCGCTTCGTCGCGGCGACGCGCCCGCAGGATCGCGTCGCGGTCGTCGCCTTCGCCTCCGCGCCGCAGGTCGTCTCGCCACTGACGAGCGACCGTCAGCGGCTGCGCGAGGCGATTGACCGGATGGCCCCCCCGCAGGGCGACACGCGGCTTTACGACGCCGTCGCTTACGCGCTCGAATTCGCCACCCGCGAGACCGAACGCTCGCGCCGCCGCGCCGTCATCCTGATGAGCGACGGCCTCGACAGCACGATGCCGAACGTGACGGGCGAAGGCTCGGCCCTCCCCTTCGAAGAGGTGCGCAACCGCGCGCAGGAGTTCGACGGCGTGCTCTACACGATCTGGACGAGCACCGAGTACGAAGCCTTCAGCCCCCTCGACATCCAGCCCGAGACCTTCGACCTCGCGGAAGAACAGATGAAGCAACTGGCCGAGGCGGGCGGCGGCCTCTTCTACGTGGTCGAGCGACTCGAAGACCTCGCCGGGGCCTACGAGCGAGTCGTCGCCGACCTCGGCACCGTCTACAGCCTCACCTACCGCCCCACCAACAAAGAGCGCGACGGCCGCTGGCGCGCCATCCGCGTCCGCCTCCCGCGCCACCCGGCGGCGGTCGCCCGCGGCAAACGCGGCTACCACGCGAACTGAGGAACAGTTTTCAGTTTTCAGTGGGTTGAGTGAAAGAGGGTTGACGCCCGCCTAACGGTTTTCACTGAGAACTGAAAACCGCAAACTGTTTACTGGTCTTCGAACAACTGTTCGACGCTGAGGCGGAGGTGAGGGAAGACGGCGGAGTTGATGGTCTCGCCGCGTTGGGAGGTGTGGCCCTCGTCGAAGCCGCCGCCCGCCTGGCGGCGCACCTCGACGGTCTGCGCCGTCTCGTCCACCAGCCACAGCTCGCGCACGCCCAGCGCGCCGTAGGTGTCGGCCTTCGTGTTGCGGTCGTAGATGGCCGAGCCGGGCGAGATGACTTCGACGACGAGGTCGGCCGTGTCTCGGTGCTGCGGGTCGAGCCGCGCCTCCAGTTCCGCCGAGACGTAGAAAAGGCCAGGCTCAAGGTACGTCCGCGCGCTCGTCCAGATGGCCGCGCGTGGCACATAAAGGCTGCCTTTATCGCTCGTCGAGTCTAGATGCCGAGTCAGCAGACGAATGACTCGCCTGACCACGTCGTCGTGAGTGTAGTCGGGGGGCGGAGTCATGTAGACCACCCCTGCGATAAGTTCGAGCTTCGAACGGTCGGGAGGGTCGGGTAGTTGCCAGAACTCGTCCAGCGAGTAGGTCTTCACGAGTGGGGATGTGTTGATGCGAGTCATGGCCGTCCGCTCCGCAGGTATGGTAATCCCTCGCGCCGGGCGCGACAAGACATAAGTGACCGCGGCCGGGCGCGGGCGCTTGCTAAATAATTGACTTCCGACGTGACGCCGAAACCGTGGCGGCGCTCAGGGACGGGCGACTCGTCGTTGACGCCGTCACGCGGGTGATCCGTTAGCGACTGTCTTTCTACTGCCTCCTGACTACTTTTCCCGGCAGCCCGCGGGGCCTCCTGTGCGTCTAAGGTTTCGGTATGCGAACGAGGGGGAGAGTCTTCATTGTCGGGTTGGCGGTGGCGGCGGCGGCCGGCCTTTTCGCGGCGGCGTGCAACCGGCGGGGCGGGCCGCGGGGCGTGGCCCCGGCG
>JALZHT010000248.1 GCA_030860645.1 Acidobacteriota bacterium | reverse complement strand
TCCCCGTTCACGTCGCCGGCCCCGTCGATGGCCCAGCCCAGATGCCAGCCGGGCTGCAGGTCGTCGTCGATCCCGGTGAGCTCCAGGTGGGCGTCCGCGAGGAGGTCGCGCGTTCCCGGCTCCTGCGCGGAGGCCGCGGCCGGAACGGCGAGCAGGGCGAGCGCTAACAGGCACGCGCGCGCGAGGTTAGGAAACAGCGACTTTCTCATGCGGAATTTATAAAAGATAGAGGGAGAGAAAATCAACCGCGGTGATTCACTCCTCGCCGGGCGGGACGGGAGGGCGCGGGAGTAGAAGCTACCGCGAGAGCCAACGCAGGAGCAGGAGCACTCCGGCCGCGAGGAGTCCGAGCGCCGGGAGGCCGTAATGGATGACGCTGTTCCAGACGGCTCTCGATTCGAGGGAAGGGACACCTCTTTTCATAGTTTGAAAAGAAAGCCCCGACCGGCGGCGGCGGGGCTTCTCCTTCTCGTGCGCTGGTCGTCCGCGGGGTTTAGACCTCGGCCAGCACCGGCTCGAACTGCTCGGCCTCGGATCGGATGATGACCTCGCCGCTCTCGACTTCGGCGACGAAGCTGTCGGCCGTCTTCCACATCGCCGTGATCGGGAGTTTCACCTTCTCGTCAATGTGGCGCTTGAGGAAGCGCGCGCCGTAGGCCGGGCTGTAGCCCTTCTCGGTCAACAGGTCGAGCGCCGGCGGCGTGATCGCGCAGGACTTGCCCTGCGCGTCCATCTGGCGGCAGAGCCGGCCCGTGTAGAGTTTGGCAATCTCGCGCACCTCGTCCATCGTGAGCGGCGAGAAGACGACGATCTCGTCAATGCGGTTGCGGAACTCGGGCGAGAACCGCGTCTCGGCCGCCTTCAGCACGTCGCCCTTGATGGCCTTCATGTCGCCGAGCGTCTTGGTCCCGAACCCGAACGGCTTCTCGTACTTCTTGAAGTTGTCCGAGCCGAGGTTCGAGGTCATGATGACGATGGCGTCGGAGAGGTAGACCTTCTTGCCGCGCCCGTCCGTCAGCCAGCCCTCGTCGAAGGCTTGCAGGAACAGGTTCATCAGAGTCGGGCTGGCCTTCTCGACCTCGTCGAGCAGGAGCACCGTGTAAGGGTTCTCCCGCAACTGCTCCGTGAGGATGCCGCCGCGCTCCGAGCCGACGATGCCGCGCGGCATCCCGATCAGCTTCTCGATGCCGATGGTGCCGTCCTGGTACTCCGACATGTCGATGCGGATCATCTTCTCATCGTCGCCGAACATGAACTCGGCGACGGCCTTCGCCAGCTCGGTCTTCCCGACGCCCGTCGGGCCGAGGAAGAGGAGCACGCCGTCCGGCTTGTAGTGGTTCTCCTTGAGCGGCCCCTTGTTGAGGCGCAGGCGCTGGGCGACGGCGCGGATGGCGTCCTTCTGCCCGATGACGCGGCCGCCCAACTCGTCCTCCATCGTCACGAAGCGGTCGTTCGTGTCGCGGTAGATCATGTCGCGCGGGATGCGCGACTCCTGCGAGATCACGTCAATGATGTGCTCGGGCCTGACGACCATCGTGTCCGGCTCGTTGATCTCGACCTTGACGGCCGCCGTGTCGAGCCAGCCGATGGCCTTGTCCGGCAGGTGGAGGTTGCGGATGTACTTCGGGGCCATCTCGAGGGCCGTGTTGATGGCGTCGTCCGAGATGGTCACGGAGTAGTTGCGCTCCAGGCGCGGCCGCAGCCCGAAGAGGATCTCGCGCGTCTCGGCGATGGAAGGCTCCGCCACCTTGACGAGCCGGAAGCGGCGGGCCAGGGCCTCGTCCTCGCCGATGTACTCCTTGTACTCGGTGATGGTCGTCGCGCCGATGATGCGCATCTCGCCGCGGGCGAGCGCCGTCTTGAACATGTTCGCCGCGTCGGAGGAGGTGCCGAGCGCCGCCCCCGCGCCGATGATGGTGTGCGCCTCGTCTATGAAGAGGATTAAATTGTCGCGCTCCTTGACCTCGTCAATGATGCCCTTGATGCGCTCCTCGAACATGCCGCGCAGCATCGTGCCGGCGACCAGCCCGCCCATCTGCAACTGCACGACGTGCGTGCCGCGCAGGCGCGACGGCACCTTCTCCGGCTCCAATTCAATCAAACGGGCGAGGCCCTCGACGACGGCCGTCTTGCCGACGCCCGGCTCGCCGACGAGCATCGGCGAGTTGGCGCGCTCGCGGTGGCAGAGGATTTCGATCATCTGCTGGATTTCCTGCTCGCGCCCGATGGTCGGCGGCAGCTTGTCGGCGCGCGCCAGGCGGTTCAGGCTGACGCCGAAGTGCTTGAGGTAGGGCGGCAGCTCGAACTTCTTCTTGTACTCCTCCTCCTGCTGCTCGCGCGTCCGGACGCGGGCCCGCACCTGCTCGACGACCGTCTCGGGGTTCGCCCCGAGGTTGCGCAGCACGCCCATCAGCGCGCTCGTCTCGTCCTGCGACAGCGCCATGAAGAGGTCGGTGGCCTCGATGGTCTTGCGCCCCTGCGCGCGGGCGCGCTCCATCGCCTTCTTGAACAGCTCAATCGTCTCGGGGGCGATGCGGATGCCCTTGTTGACGTTCTGGTAGCGGGAGTTTTCGAGCCGCTTCTCGATTAAGACTTTGACCGAGCGCGGGTCGAGCGCGAGGTCGCGCATGGTCGAGTTGAAGAGGTCGGCCTCCTCGGTCGCCAACCCGTTGAGAATGTGTTCCACCGCGATGTAGTTTTGGTCACGGCGGCGCGACTCCTGCACCGCGTGTTCGAGCACACGCTGACCGCTCTCGGCGAAACGATCTTTGTAAGTTCCCAGATCAATCATTGCGTCTTCCTTTTGCACCGCCGGGCGCTTAAAAAACGGGTCCCGCCCGGCCCATTCACATCAGCCATTAACGCTCAAACGGCGGGCGGCGGATTCGTCTCCGACAACTCCCCGGACGGCTCCGCCACGACTGCCCGACGCTCGGCCTCTGTTTAGATGCAATGCACGCTGCGAGGTGTGCCCGTTCGTCCCGGCGCGCCTTCGTCGCGCTTTCGGACATCCCGACTATAACACATCTGGCGCGCAGCAAATTTAAAGCCATCAAAAAGACGTAAATCGTGAATCGTGAATCGAGGAAGGCAGTTTCGATTGACGATTCACGATTGACGATTTCCGATTTACGGCTTTTTTTAGAAGTCGTAGTCGTCGCCGCCCGGCATCTGGGGCGTCGCGGCCTTCTTCGGCTCGGGCGCGTCGGTCACGGCTGCATCAGTTGTGAGCAGCAGGCCGGCGATGGATGCAGCATTTTGCAACGCCGTGCGCACGACCTTCGTCGGGTCGATGATGCCGGCCGCGACGAGGTCTTCGAACTCGCCCGTCGCGGCGTTGTACCCCACCGCGCCCTTCGACTCCTCGACCTTGCCGATGACGACGGCCCCGTCCACGCCCGCGTTCTCGGCGATGCGCCGCAGAGGCTCCTCCAGCGCGCGCCGCAGGAGGCGGACGCCGGTGCGCAGGTCGCCGTCCTCGCCGTCCTCGATTTCGAGTCTGTCGAGCGCGCGGGCGGCGCGCACGAGGGCGACGCCCCCGCCCGGCACGATGCCCTCCTGCGAGGCCGCGCGCGTGGCGTTGACGGCGTCGTCAACGCGCATCTTCTTCTCCTTCATCTCGGTCTCGGTGGCCGCGCCGACGCGGATCACCGCGACGCCGCCGGCGAGCTTGGCGAGGCGCTCCTGCAACTTCTCGCGGTCGTAGTCCGAGGTCGTCTCCTCGATCTGGCGGCGGATGGTCGAGACGCGCCCCTCGATGTCCTTGCGCTTGCCCGCGCCCTCGACGACGGTCGTGTTGTCCTTGTCCACGGTGACGCGCTTGGCCCGGCCCAAATCTTCGAGCGTGACCGATTCGAGCTTGATGCCGATGTCCTCGGTGATGACGCGCCCGCCCGTCAGCACGGCGATGTCTTCGAGGATGGCCTTGCGGCGGTCGCCGAAGGCCGGGGCCTTGACGGCGCAGACCTTGACCATGCCGCGCAGGCGGTTGACGACGAGCGTGGCGAGCGCGTCGCCCTCCACGTCCTCGGCGATGATGAGGAGCTGGCGGCCCTGCTGCGCCACCTGTTCGAGGAGCGGCAGCAAGTCGCGCATGGCCGCGATCTTCTTCTCGTGGAGCAGAATCAGCGGCTCTTCGAGCACGCACTCCATGCGGTCGGGGTTGGTGACGAAGTAGGGCGACAGGTAGCCGCGGTCGAACTGCATGCCCTCGACCAAGTCGAGTTCGGTCTGCAAGGTCTTCGACTCCTCGACGGTGACGACGCCGTCCTTCCCGACCCGATCCATCGCCTCGGCGATCAACTCGCCGATCTCGCGGTCGTTGTTGGCGGAGACGGCGGCGACGTTCGCCAGGTCGTCCTTGCTCTTGACGTTCTTCGACATGCGTTCGAGTTCGGCGACGGCCCGCTCGACGCCGAGCTGCAAGCCCCGCTGGAGCCGCATCGGGTTGGCGCCCGCCGTGACGTTCTTGACGCCCTCGCGGTAGATGGCCTGCGCGAGCACGGTGGCGGTCGTCGTGCCGTCGCCCGCGATGTCGTTGGTCTTGGTGGCGACCTCCTTGACCATCTGCGCGCCCATGTTCTCGTACTTGTCCTTCAGCTCGATCTCTTTGGCGACCGTGACCCCGTCCTTCGTGATGACGGGCGAGCCGAACTTCTTGCCGAGGACGACGTTGCGGCCCCGCGGCCCGAGCGTCACGCGCACCGCGTTCGCCAGCACGTTCACGCCCTGCAACATCGAGCGCCGCGCCTCTTCCCTGAATTTCAAATCCTTCGCTGCCACTTGTGTTCTCCTAAAATTTTAGATTCCAGATTTTTGATTTGCGATTTAATGACCGGCCGCCGGCCGTCTGTTATCAGTTAAGAATAAAGACTGAAGGCCGCCCGCCGGCCGACGACTTCAAATCGCAAATCAGAAATCAAAAATTGAAAATCAACTGGCGCCCTTCTTCTCCGTCTTCGCGCGGCCGACCTGGACGCGGGCGGGGCGGAGGAGTTGGTTGCCGAGGCGGTAGCCGCGGCTGTACTGGGCGGTGACTTGCCCTTCGCGCTCGGGCTCGACTTCCGTGGTGTCGACGGCCTCATGCAGCTCGGGGTCGAAGGGCTGGCCGGCGGCCTCAATCGCCTCGGCCCCGGCCTGCGCGAGCGCGTTCTCGAAGCCGCTGATGGTGCCGCGCAGGCCGTCGAGCAGGGACTCCTTCGAGCCGCCCGCCTCGGCCGCCTCGACCGCGCGCTGTAGGTTGTCGATGACGGGCAGCAGCGA
>JALZHT010000926.1 GCA_030860645.1 Acidobacteriota bacterium | reverse complement strand
GCGCGGAGCTGCTCGCGCCCGAGCCGGTCGAGAAGCCGTGGTCGCCCTGGATGCCCTCGCCCTTCGGCTCGACGCCGAGCGGCGAGCCGTTCTTGAGGCCGTCGACGCCGCGCAGTTGCGGCAGGTCGTCGCGGTTGACGGGCTTCACGAGCTGCGCCGTGACGATGAACATCAGCTCGGTCTCGCTCTTCTGGAATGACTTCGAGTTGAAGAGCGCGCCGATGACGGGGATGTCGCCGATGACCGGAATCTTCGAGATCGTCCGCGCCTCGCTGTTGTCCAGGAGGCCCGCGAGCGCGAAGCTCTGGCCGTCGCGCAGCTCGACGCCCGTCTTGGCGCGGCGCGTCTTGAGGGCCGGGATCAGGAAGCCGTCGAACTTGACGCCGTTGGCGAAGTCTATGGTCGAGACCTCGGGTTCGAGTTCGAGCCGGATGTGATCCTCGTCAATGATCGTCGGCTTGAAGTTGAGGCGGACGCCGTACTCCTTGAAGACGACCGTGACCACCGCGCGGTCGCCGTTGTTCTGCACCACCGGCACGGGGAACTCGCCGCCCGCGAGGAAGCTGGCCTGCTGGCCGTCCATCGCGATCAGGTTCGGCTCGGCCAGTTGCCTGAGCGCCCCCTGCTGCTTGAGCGCGTGGATGAAGTTGTAGGTGTTGCCGCCCATCACGAAGAGGTTGAGCGCCGAGCCGACCACCGAGCCGAAGATGTTCCCGCCGTCAACGGCGCCGACCGTGTACGGGCCGCCGCCCGTGCCGATGCTCCCGCCGGTGCCGGGCGACGCCTGGTAGGCGTAGGTCGCGCCCAGCTCGCGCAGCCGCGTGCGGCTCACCTCGGCGACGCGCACCTGGAGCTGCACCTGCGCCTTGCCCATCTCGGGCGTCTCCAGCATGTTCACCACCTGGAAGCCGGCGGCCTTGACGACCGCCTCGACCTGCGCCGAGGTCTTCGGGTGCGCGACGCGCCCCGAGATGACGACCGAGCCGTTGGCCTGGCTCAGCTCGACCTTGTCCTGCGGGAAGAGCTGGCGGATCTGCGAGTCTATAAGCGAGAGGTTGGCGCGCACGAAGACGTCGAAGACGACGAACTGCGGCCCCTTCTGCTCCCACGCGATGAAGTTGACCTGGCCGAACGCCTTGCCGTTGACGAGCACCTGGTCGGGCGCGACGAGCACGGCCTCGGCCACGTTCGGGTCGGAGACCGAGAAGCGGCCGATGGGCCGGTCGAAGTTGATGACGCGCGACTGCCCGACGAGGACGTTGATCTCGACCGGCTCGGCCGAGGGCTTGTCGAACGACCCCGCGACGGAAGTCTGCTGCGCCCGCGCGGGCGCGAACATGAAGAGCGTCGTGCTGATGACGACGACCAGACGTGCGACGAATGAACGGTTCTGCATGGCTTTAGCTCCTCGGAGGGAAACAGGAGGGTGCTGGGTTCTAGGTGCTGGGTGCCGGGTAGAAGAAAGTCTTTCCCGGCACCCGGCACCTAGCACCCAAAACCTTTCTTTAAAGTCCGAGCGCGTCCATCCGCGCCTTCTCGTACTCGCCGTCCTCGCCGGGATAGCGGAGGAGGTGCTCGAACTTGCCGGTCTGTTTCGCGAGCGCCCAGACGAGGCTCTCGCCGGCGGGCGCGATGTCCGGCTCGGAGTCGAAGACGGGGTCTTTGAAGGCGTCGTCGGCGTCTATCAGCTCCCAGCCCTCGCGCTCGAACATGCCGAGGAGGTCGCCGAGGAAGAGGCCGTTGAGCACGTTGTGGTGGATGAGCAGCGTGTGGCTGACGCTGCGCCCGAGCACGCGGCGCGCGAGGTCTTCGTAGAAGAGGGCGCGCTCGCGGATGTGGCCGAGGTAGAAATCCCTGTATGGCGTCGCGTCGGCCCGCGGGTCTTTCTTCTGTCGCTCGCGCAGCCGCTGGTCTACGTACCAGTCGGAGGCGTCTATGGTCACGTGCCCGTTGCGGTAGCCGCGGGCCTTGAGGAAGGCGCGCATCCGGTCGCGCTGCTCGGGCGTGCGCCCCTCCTTGAGG
>JALZHT010000247.1 GCA_030860645.1 Acidobacteriota bacterium | reverse complement strand
CGAGGTCGCGGAAGCGCCCGAGGAGTTCCACGCCCGCTTCGACGCGAAGGGCAAGACCTACTGTTACCGCGTCTTCAACGAGCGTTTCGCCTCGCCCTTCTGGCTGCGCTACGCGCACCACGAGGCGCGGCCGCTCGACCTGGAGGCGATGCGCAAGGCCGCACCGCTCTTCCTCGGCGAGCACGACTGGACGGCCTTCTCGGCGGCGCAGGCGGACGCGCGCTCGCGCGTGCGCGCCGTGACGCGGCTCGACGTGGCGGAGCGCGACAGCCGAAGGGGGCGCGGCCGCCTCATCGAGATTCGCGTCAGCGCCGGGGGCTTCCTCCGCTACATGGTTCGCTCCATCGCGGGCGCGCTCCTCGCCGCCGGCCGGGGCGAGCTGAATGAAGACGACCTGCGCCGCGCCTTCGAGACCGGCCAGCGACCCCGCGCCGTCACGACCGCGCCCGCGCACGGGCTGACGCTCGAAGAGGTCTACTACTGACCCGCCCCGACCCGGGGGCCGCATTCGGCCGCACATCGTTATAGAACTTTAAACTTTAAAGTAGTTCGATTAAGATGCTCGGCGGGTCGAGCGCGGAGGGGTTTCGCCGTTCGAGGAAAGGGTTGAATGCTCGCTAACTTTGCGGAGGTCGTCGAGAGGGGGTCGCGCGAGGAGGCGCTGCTCGCGCGGGTGGACTGGTCGCGGCTGCCGCGCCACGTCGCCATCATCATGGACGGCAACGGGCGGTGGGCGGCGCGGCGCGGGCAGCAGCGCATCGCGGGCCACCGCGCCGGCGTCGAGTCCGTCCGCTCCTCCGTCGACACGGGCGCGCGCCTCGGCCTCCAGGCGCTCACGCTCTACGCCTTCTCGACCGAGAACTGGAAGCGCCCCCGGCTCGAAGTCGAGGCGCTGATGCGGATGCTCAAGCGCTACCTGCGGCTCGAACTCGACGAGATTGACCGCCAGAACATCCGCTTCCAGGCCATCGGCCGCACGGAGATGCTGCCCGCCAGCGTGCAGCGCGAGCTTGAGCGCGGGATGGAGCGCACGGCCCGCAACACCGGCATGATCCTGAGCGTCGCGCTCAACTACGGCGGGCGGGCCGAGATCGCCGACGCCGTCCGCGCCGCCCTGCGCGACCTCTCGGCGGAAGGCCGCGCGCCCGAGGCGATCACCGAGGCCGACATCGAGCGCCACCTCTACACGCGGGGCCTGCCCGAACTCGACCTCCTCGTCCGCACCAGCGGCGAGCTGCGCATCTCGAACTTCCTCCTCTGGCAGGCCGCCTACAGCGAGATTTACGTCACCGAAACCCTCTGGCCCGACTTCCGGCGCGCGCACCTGCTCGAAGCCGTCGTTGACTTCCAGCGCCGCGACCGCCGCTTCGGCGGCCTCCAACTCGTCGCCAATGCAAAATAAGGAATTTGCGATTTTTGATTTTTGATTTTTGATTTGAACCGTCAGGTCGAGCGCCAGCGCCTTCAAATCAAAAATCAAAAATCAAAAATCAAGAATACATGGACTCCCGTCACATCACCGCCGCCGTCGCGCTCCCGGTTCTCATCGCCTCCATCATCGTCCCGCCGCTCAGGGTGCTGTTCGTCGCCATCGCCGTGGCCGCGATGGCCGTCGCGCTCTACGAGTTCTGGTTTTTGTCGAGGCGGGTAGGGGCGAAGCCGGACGTGGTCGTCGGGTACGCGGCCGCGGCGGCCCTGCTCGTCGCCTTCTTCTTCAACGAGCCGTTGCTGCTCGTCCTCGTCGTGCCGGCGCTGGTCGTCGCGGCGCTGGCGGCCGAGATGCTGCGCGGCGCGCCGTTCGACAAGATGATCGTGTCGACGGGCGCGACCGTGCTCGGCGTGCTCTACGTGGCGCTGCTCGGCGGCTTCCTCGTCGCGGTGCGGACGGGGTTCCCGCAGGTCTTCGCGCCCGAGGGCGCGTACTGGGTCTCCGAGCGGTTCGTTGACAAGACGCTCTCGACGCACCTGCTCGCCTTCTTCTTCCTCGTGCTGATGGGGTCGGACACGGGCGCGTACTACGCGGGCCGCGCGTTCGGCAAACATAAGCTCGCGCCGAAGGTGAGTCCGGGGAAGACCTGGGAGGGCGCGGCCGGCGGGATGCTGGCGAGCCTTCTGATGGCGGCGCTCGCGCACTTCTGGTTCTTCCCCGAACTGAGCTGGCGGGCGGCGCTGCCGCTTGCGGCCGTGATGAACGTGCTCGGCGTGGTCGGCGACTTGACGGAGAGCGCGCTCAAGCGCGGGGCCAGCGCGAAGGACGCCGCCAACATCCTCCCCGGCCACGGCGGCTTCCTCGACCGGCTCGACAGCTTGCTCTTCAACGCGCCGCTCCTCTACTATTTCGCTCTCTACTACTGGCGGTAAAGCTCAACAGTTCCGAGTTCCGAGCTTCGAGTTGCGAGTTGGAAACAGCTTGCCTTAACACGAAACTCGGAACTCGGAACCCGAAACTTACTTATGTCTTCCCAGGGCATCTCCATCCTCGGCTCGACCGGCTCCATCGGCTGCAACACGCTGGACGTGGTCGAGTCGTTCGGCGACGGGCGCTTCCGCGTCGTCGCCCTCGCCGCCGGCCGCAACACCAGGAAACTCGCCGCACAGGTCGAGCGCCACCGGCCCGCGCTCGTCGCCGTCGGCGACGAGGCGAGCGCCGAGGAACTGCTCGCGGAGTTGAGGTCGCGCGGCGTCGCGGCCCCGCGCGTGGAGACGGGCGAGGGCGGGCTGGTCTCGGTGGCGACGCACGAAGGGGCCGGCTGCGTGGTGAGCGCCACGGTCGGGGCGGTCGGGTTCGTGCCGACGCTGCGGGCGCTCGAAGCGGGCAAGCGCGTGGCGCTGGCGAACAAGGAGACGCTGGTCATCGCGGGCGAGTTGATGACGCGCGCCGCGCGCGAGTCGGGCGCGGAACTGCTCCCGGTCGATTCCGAGCACAACGCGCTGCACCAGTGCCTACGCGGCGAGCGGCGCGAGGAGGTGCGCCGGCTCATCTTGACCGCCTCGGGCGGCCCGTTCCGCACGAAGCCGGCGCGCGCGATGGCCGAGGCGACGGTCGAGGAGGCGATGCGCCACCCGACCTGGAACATGGGCGCGAAGATCACGATTGATTCGGCGACGCTGATGAATAAGGGGCTGGAAGTGCTCGAAGCCCACTGGCTCTTCGGCTTCGGCGCGGAGGAGATCGAGATCGTCGTCCACCCGGAGTCGGTCGTCCACTCGATGATCGAACTCGTTGACGGCTCGGTCATCGCGCAGATGGGCGTCACCGACATGCGCCACGCCATCCAGTACGCGCTCACCTACCCGGAGCGCCACGCCTGCCGCGCGCTCCCGCGCCTCGATTTGACGAAGCTCTCCGCGCTCCACTTCGAAGCGCCCGACACCGCGCGCTTCCCCTGCATCGGGCTGGCCTACCGCGCGCTGCGGCAGGGCGGCACGCTCCCGGCGGCGATGAACGCGGCCAACGAAGAGGCGGTCAGCGCCTTCATCGGCGGCCGCATCCGCCTGACCGACATCCCGCGCGTCATCGAACGCGTCATGGACGCCCACGACGTGCGCCCCGTGACCGACCTCAACGTCGTCATCGAAGTTGACAGCGAGGCGCGGGTCAGGGCGCGGGAAGAACTTTTGAAGGTGACGGGGGAAGTGGTCAGTAGACAGTAGACAGACCTTCGCCGGTGAATCTTGAAAGTGTCGGCGTCAGCAGCCCCCGAGTGAAGCCTACCGTCTCCTGACTACTTCCCCCGTTTGACGCTCGTCGCGCGCGCCGCTTAAACTGCTGTGCAACCGGGCGCGCGGGGCGTGCCTCTAAACGTTTTGGCGGCTTGGTTTAATCTCCAGAGAAGTTGACTTTATGAATCTGACCGGCATCTTCGCCTTCATCTTCATCCTCGGCGCGGCCGTCGTCCTCCACGAGTTCGGCCACTTCATCGTCGCCAAGCTGTTGCGCATCCGCGTCGAGACCTTCTCGGTCGGCTTCGGCAAGCGCATCTGGGGCCGCCGCTGGGGGCAGACCGACTACCGCCTCTCGCTCATCCCGCTCGGCGGCTACGTCAAACTCGGCGGCGACGAGTCGAACGCCGGCCTCGAAGAGGGGGCGGGCGAGGAGATTCCGGCCAAAGAGCGTTTCGATTTGCGGCCCCGCTGGCAGAAGTTCCTGGTCGGGGTGGCCGGGCCGGTGATGAACATCCTGACGGCGCTCGCCATCCCGTTCGCCGCGGCCCTCATCCAGGGCATCCCGGCCTCGCCCTCGCCGGTCGTCGGCTTCGTCGAGCCGAACGGCGCGGCGCAGGTCGCGGGCCTGCGCCCCGGCGACCGCATCGTCTCCTTCAACGGCCGCGAGAACCCTTCGTGGCGCTACATCAACGGCGAGGCCGGCGTCAACTACAGCGCCGAGATGCCGCTCGTCGTCGACCGCGGCGGCGAGCGCCTCCAACTCAAGATTAAGCCCGCCGTCCGCGAGCAGATGATCGGCGGCAAGTACGGCGAGCTAGACCTCCAGCCCGACCTCGGCGTCGAGGCCGTGACGGTTGACCGCGTGCTGGAGAACTCGCCGGCGGCCGAGGCCGGCTTAAGGGCGGGCGACCAGATCGTGATGATCGGCGACGAGCCGGCCCGCAGCACCGAGCAGGTCAAGCAGTACATCCGAAAGCACCCGGAGGGCCGGCTGCGCATCGTCGTCAACCGCGACGGCGGGCGCGTCGAGTTGCAGACGCCCGAGCGGCGCTCCGACAACAAGACGCTCGGCTTCTACTTCGCCGCGCCGCCGCTGGAGCCGGTCGGCGTCGGCGCGGCCGCCGCGCACGCCGTCGAGCTGAACCTGGAGGTGCTGCGCCTGACCGGCGTCGCGCTCGGGCAGGTCTTCTCGGGCCAGCGCGGCATCGGCGAGACGCTGAGCGGCCCCATCGAGATCGCGCAGGTCTCCTCGGAGGCGGCCAACAACTTCGGCTGGGAGGGCGTCTTCAACATCCTCTCCTTCCTCAGCCTCAACCTCGGCATCTTCAACCTCCTGCCGATCCCCGTCCTCGACGGCGGCATGATCTTCATGCTCCTCGTCGAAGGTCTGCTCGCGCTCGTCGGCGTGAAACTCTCGATGACGGTGCGCGAGCGCATCCAGCAGGTCGGCTTCGTCTTCCTCCTGCTCCTGATGGGCTTCGTCATCATCAACGACGTGACCAAAGTCGCCTCCCGCTGGCGCTCGTCCAACAACCCGCCGGCGGCGACGGAACAAAAATAAGTTTCGCGTTTCAAGTTTCGAGTTTCGAGTTCAGAACATGTCTTGAACT
>JALZHT010000925.1 GCA_030860645.1 Acidobacteriota bacterium | reverse complement strand
ACGTAACCGCGGCCCTGTCTGTGCCGTCGCGCCGGTTGCCTTCCCCTCGCGGCTGCGCGAGAATGGCGGTTCGTTTTCGTCGCGGAGTTCTTGACCGAGGAGACTCGACACAAACCTTTATGCGCTGGTCACAGTTTTTCATCCCCACGCTGCGCGAAGACCCGGCCGACGCCGAGGTCGTCTCGCACCGCCTGCTGCTGCGCGCCGGCTACATCCGCCAGCTCGGCGCGGGCATCTACTCGTTCCTCCCCCTGGGCTGGCGCGTCGCGCAGCGCGCGATGAAGGTCGTCCGCGAGGAGATGGAGCGGATCGGCGGCCAGGAGTTCTTCCTGCCGGCCCTCCACCCCTCGGAGGTCTGGAAGGAGTCGGGGCGCTGGGCCGTGATGGGCGAGACGATGTTCCGCCTCCAAGATCGCAAGGGCGCGGACATGTGCCTCGGCATGACGCACGAGGAAATCTTCACCTCCATCGCGCGCCACGAGCTGCGCTCCTACAAGCAACTGCCGCAGGTCTGGTATCAGATACAGACCAAGTTCCGCGACGAGGAGCGCCCGAAGTCGGGGCTGATGCGCCTCCGCCAGTTCGTCATGAAGGACGCCTACTCGTTCGACGTTGACCAGGCCGGCCTCGACAAGTCCTTCGAGGATCAGCGCGGGGCGTACAAGAAAATCTTCGACCGCTGCCAGCTCAAGTACCACATCGTCGAGGCCTCCTCCGGCGCGATGGGCGGCTCCGAGTCCAACGAGTTCATGGCGCGCACCAACGCCGGCGAGGACTTCATCGCCGTCTGCGAAGCCTGCGGCTACTCCGCGAACCTTGAGAAGGCCACCTCGCGCCTGCCCGCCGTCGCGGACGAGGCCGGCCCCGACGCCCCGGAAGAGTTCCCCACCCCGGGCGTCCGCACCATCGAAGACCTGACGACCTTCCCCGGCGGCGCGGCGGCCGACCGCCAGATTAAAACTCTCGTCTACGTCGCCACCGACGCCGCGACGCAGGAGCAGTACCCGGCGCTCGCCCTGCTCCGCGGCGACCACCCGCTGCACGAGACGAAACTCGCCGACTCGCTCGGCGCGTCGGCCGTCCGCCCCGCGCACCCCGAGGAGATACGCGAGTTGCTCGGGGCTTCGGCGGGCAGCCTCGGCGGCGTCGGGGTAAGGAAGAAATTCAGTCCGGTGTACCGAGAAGTAACGACTCCCAATGAGCGGGGGACTATAACCGCGAGCCTCGAATTAAAGTGGCGTACGTTTGTAATCATTGCTGATGCTGCATTGAAAGGCCGTCGCAATATGACGACGGGCGCGAATAAAGACGACTACCACCTGCGCGGCGTGAACATCGAACGTGATATTGAACCCCACCGCTGGGCCGACCTGCGCACGGTCGCCGCCGGCGAGGCGTGCCCGCGCTGCGAGACGGGCACGCTCGACGTTTTCAAGGCGATGGAGATCGGCCACATCTTCAAGCTCGGCACCAAATATTCCGAGGCGATGGGCGCGCGCGTGCTCACGCAGGACGGCAAGGAAGTCCCTCTCGTCATGGGCAGCTACGGCATCGGCGTCGAGCGCATCATGTCGGCGGCCGTCGAGCAGAGCCACGACGCCGACGGCATCGTCTGGCCGCGCGCCATCGCGCCCTTCGACGTTATCGTCACCGTCACGAACATCAAACAGCCCGAGATGGTCGAGGCCGGCGAGAGGCTCTACAAGGAGCTGACCGCGGCCGGCCTCGAAGTGCTCCTCGACGACCGCGACGAGCGCGCCGGCGTCAAGTTCAAGGACGCCGACCTCATCGGCGTCCCCTTCCGCCTGACCGTCGGCAAGAAAATCACCGACGGCAAGGTCGAACTGTTCGAGCGCGCGACCAAACAGTCCGCCGACCTCGGCCTCGCCGACGTGGCCGCCGAGGTGCAGCGCCGCGCCCTCGCGGGCCTGTAAAGTTTCGCGTTTCGAGTCGCGGGGTTCGAGTTAAAAGCAGGCGCTTCGTGGGGCAGCGGGCGGGTGGTGCAGACCCGAGACGCCACCCGCC
>JALZHT010000246.1 GCA_030860645.1 Acidobacteriota bacterium | reverse complement strand
CTCATCCCCCGCCCTTATCCCTTCACTGGTCTGCCATCGTCGGCGCGCCGGGCGCGGGCGGCTCGGCCGTCCAGATGGGCGGCTGCGCGGAGGCGTCGGTCGCGGCGTCGGTCGGGCAGGCGTCTTCGAGCGCGAGCGCGAGGACTTCGTCGATGGTCTCGACGAGGTGGACGGTCAGGGCGGTACGCACCTCTTCGGGCACTTCCGCCAAGTCCTTCTCGTTCTCCTTCGGGATGATGAGCGTGGAGACGCCGACGCGGTGCGCCGCGAGCAGTTTCTCCTTGATGCCGCCGACGGGCAGCACCTTCCCGCGCAGTGTGATCTCGCCGGTCATCGCCACGTCGTTGCGGACGGGCACGCGCGCCAGCGCCGCCCCGAGCATCCCGAACACGTTCGTGTAGAAGTCGTGCGTCTGCACGAGGTCAATCTTGTGCTCGCGCAGGAAGCCGGCGAAGCGGCGGAGCTGGCCGAGCGCGTTGAGGTCGTAGAAGGAGGTCAGAGGGTACGCGGGGATGTCGCCGAGGCCCGGCCGCTCGACCTCCTCGCGCAGCACGCCCCGCGGGTTAAGGCACGCGACGCGGACGCGGTAGCGCCCCGAGTCGTGGAGCAGCCGCGCGAGCTGCACGGCCTGGCGCTCCGAGCCGCCCTGGTGGAAGCTGCCGACGAGTTGGAGGACGCTGCGTCTCAAGGAATTTTTGATTTTTGATTTTTGATTTTTGATTTGCGAGGACTCCGCCGCGCGGCCTTCAATCGCAAATCTAAAATCGCAAATCTAAAATTCTTTCAGCCTCCCGCCGCGACGAGCGACGGGGCCTCTACACTTTCGCCCGGCGTCTCGTCGGCGTAGGCGCGGTGCCAGAGTTCGAGGATGAAGAGCGACCAGAGCGCGGGCGAGTGGTCGCGCCGCCCGCGCTCGTGCTCGTCGAGCAGCACGTCCACGTACGCAGGTTCGACGAGGCCGCGCCGGCGCGTCCGCGCGTCACGGAAGGTGTCGCGGATGCGCTCGCGCAGCTCGCGGTTGATCCAGTCGTTGATGGGCACGCCGAAGCCCTGCTTGGGGCGGTCGAGGATTTCGTCGGGGACGAGGCCGCGGACGGCGCGCTTGAAAATGTACTTCGACTCCGCGCCGCGCATCTTCAAAGAGGCGGGCAGGCGCGCCGCGAACTCGACGAGCTTGTGTTCGAGCAGCGGCACGCGCGCTTCGAGCGAGACGGCCATGCTCATGCGGTCGACCTTCGTCAGGATGTCGCCCGGCAGGTAGGTCTTGCCGTCGAGGTAGAGGAGCGCGTCGAGCTGTTCGCCCCCGGCGGCCCGCGCGGCGAGCGCGCGGAAGCGCGCGGCCGGGCCTTCGGAGCCGGCGAGCGCGCGGCGGAAGTCGGCCGTGTAGAGCGACGCCTTGCCGAGGTCGTTGAAGACCGAGACGTTATCAACGTAGCGGTCAACGGGGTCGAGGGCGACGTTGTGGATGAAGTTGCGGCCGCGCGCGCCGTGCGGGAGCCGGCGGCTGAGGGGGCGCATCAGCCCGCTCCTGAGCGCCCGCGGCAGGCGCGCGAAGCCGCGGCGGCGGCGCTCGACGGCGTAGCGCGTGTAGCCGGCGAACAACTCGTCGCCGCCGTCGCCCGAGAGCACGACCTTGACGTGCCCCCGGGCCAGCTTCGAGACGAGGTAGGTCGGGATCGAGGACTGGTCGGCGAAAGGCTCGTCGAAGTGGCGGACGAGTTCGTCGACGAGTCGGCAGACTTCGGGCGTGACGATCAGCTCGCGGTGGTCGGTCTCGAAGTGGCGGGCCGCGAGGCGCGCGTACTTCAACTCGTCGAAGCTGTCCTCGCGGAAGCCGACCGAGAAGGTCTTGACGGGCGCGTTGGTGGCGCGGCTCATCAGGCCGACGACGGTGCTCGAATCCACCCCGCCCGAGAGGAACGCGCCGAGCGGCACGTCCGCCACCAGCATCATCCTCACCGCCTCGTCGAGCCGCGCGCGCAGCTCCTCGACGCACTCCGCCTCGCCCCGCGGCGCGGGGCCGGACTCGGCCCTCACGGGGAAGTCCCAGTAAGACTCGGCCCTGTAGCGGCCGCCCTCGAAGACGACGCGGCAGCCGGCCTCCAGCTTGAAGACGCCCCGGAAGACGCTCTGCGGCTCGGGCACGTAGCCGAAGGTGAGGTAAGAGTCGAGCGCGGCCGGGTCAACTTCGCGTGTTACTTCCGGGTGTTCGAGCAGGCACTTCAGCTCGGAGCCGAAGACGAACGTGCCGCGCGGCGTCAGCGTGTAGTAGAGCGGCTTCTCCCCGGCGCGGTCGCGCGCGGCGAAGAGGCGCTCGGAGCGCGCGTCCCAGACGGCGAAGGCGAACATCCCGCGCAGGTGCTCGACGCAGGCGTCGCCGAACTCCTCGTAGGCGTGGGCGATGGTTTCCGTGTCGGAGCGGGTGTGGAACTTGTGGCCGCGCGCTTCCAAGTCGCGCTGCAACTCGCGGTAGTTGTAAATCTCGCCGTTGAAGACGAGGCGGATGCGCGGGTCGCAGCCCGACATCGGCTGGCGGCCGCCGGCGAGGTCAATGATCGAGAGGCGGCGCATGCCGAGCGCGGCGCGGCCCAAGACCTCCGCGCCCTGGTCGTCCGGCCCGCGGTGCGCGATCCGGCGGCACATGCGCCCGATGAGCGCCTCGCGCTCCGGCGCGAACTCCGCGCCCGCCGCCGCCGTCTCTACGAATCCCGCGATGCCACACATAAGAGAATTTTTGATTTTTGATTTTTGATTTTTGATTTGCGAGGAGGCCGCCGCGCGGCCTTCAACCGCAAATCAAAAATCGCGAACCTAAAATTCCTTCGCCGCCGCCCCGCGGATCGGCTCCCAGCGCGCGTAGCGCTCGCCGCGCGCGAACTTGTAGAAGGCGACGAGCGCGGCCGCGTTCGCCAGCACGAAATACTGCGGGAGCGCCAGCAGCCGCGGCGGGCGCAGCCCCGTCCGCTCCAGCTTCAGCGTCGCCACGGCCAGCCCGTAGAAGCCGACCTGCGCGGCGACGACCGCCGCCCAGAAGCGCGTCCCCGGGGCGAGCACGAGCGACGAGACGAAGCACGCCAGCAGGAAGAAGGGCACGAGGTAGCGCATGACCTTGTGCGAGAGGAGTTGCACGGAGTAGAAGCCGCCGCGCCGCGGGTTGAGCATCGCGCGGTGACGCCACAGGTCGGTGAGCGTCTGCGCGATGATGCGGACGCGCATACGGAACTCCTTGCCGGCCCGGCTGTTCGTCTCCTCCGTGCAGACGGCCGCCGGCTCGTAGACGGCGCGCAGACCCTGCTCGACCATCTTGGTGGCGATGATGAAGTCGCTGCACGCCTCGTGGTAGAGCGGCACGTAGGCCGCGCGGCGCACGGCGTAGAGGCAGCCCGGCGCGCCGATGAGCGAGCCGGCGCGGCTCTCGTGCCGGCGCAGGAAGGTCTCGTAGCCCCAGTAGGAGCGCGCGCCGCGCCCCGTCCCCGTCCGCGCCGGGTCGACGTAGACGAGGTGGCCGGCGACGCAGCCCACCGAGGGGTCGGCGAAGTTCGGCGCCATCGCGCGCAAAACGTCCGGCCGGTAGAGCGTGGTGGCGTCGGAGAAGAGGACGAGCTCGCCGCGGGCCAGCTCGACCGCGGCGTTCTGCGCGGCCGTCTTGCCGAGCCGCTCGGGCTGGCGGTGGAGGCGCACGCCCCGCGCGGCGAACGAGCGCGCGATCTCGTCCGTGCGGTCGGTCGAGCAGTCGGAGGCGACGAGGATTTCCAGCTTCGCCGGGTCGTAGTCGAGCGCGAGGGTGTTTTCGAGCTTGGCGGCCAGGTCGCGCTCCTCGTTGTAGGCCGTGATGACGACGGTGACGGTCGGCTCGCAGTCGGCGCGCGCCGCGGGCCGGGGCCGCAGGCGGCTCACGGCCCACACCAGCAGCGGGTAGCCGGCGTAGGTGTAGAGGAGCGCGAGCGCGCCCGACCAGAAGATGATCTCCGCGACTGAAATCATATCGGCAACGCGCCGGCCGGCGACGCCGCCCCGGCGTGCCCGCGGGCCTGGCCCGGGGACTCGTCCGCGGGCGGGCCGACGCCGTACTTCAGCGCGTAGATGCGGCGCAGGCAGACGGCGTAGCCCACCAGGTAGTAGACGTACCAGAGGTGCGCGACCGAGGCGAAAAAGCTGCTCACCATGTAGCCGACCAGGCTCCCCTGCAAGCCGATGGCGAGGTAGTAAAAGGCCGCGCGGTCTTTCGCCGCGAGCGACTCGCGCTCGATCTCCCGCAGCCGCTTCAGCGACGAGACCATGAACATGACGTAGAAGGCGAGGGCCGCCATGCCCATCTCGGCCGCGACCTGCGTGTAGGCGTTGTGGCTGGTCTGGTCGTGCTGGGCTTTGTAGTAGAAATTCCCCAGCCCGACGCCGAACAGCGGATACCTCAGCGCCACCAGCACGGAGCGCCAGAAGAGGCCCTGGCGCGCGCTCGCGGAACCCGTCGCGTCGCCGCCGAACATGGAGGTCAACCGCCCCCCGTACCCGCCCGGCGCGGCCGCGATGAAGACCGTGAGCGCGACCGCCCCCAGGGTCATGACGACGAAGCGGTTCTTCCGGCCGAGTTTCCAAGCCAGGACGGCGGAGGCGGCCACGAGGCCGAGGAACCCGCCGCGCGAGAAGCTCACCACGACGCCCGCGACGAAGAGCGCGGCGCAGCACGCGTAGAGCGCCTTCGCCAGCACCCCGCGCCGCGCGAAGGCGAGGCCGACGGCGAGCGGCGCCATCGTGACGAGGTGGAGCGCGAGGTCGTTGGGGTTGTCGAAAAGCCCGCCGAGCATCCCCTTCACCCGCTGGCCGCCGTACGCGAGCCGGCCGCTGCGGAAGTCTACGAAGGCCGAGTAGCTCAGGAGGATGCTCGCCGCCATCACCAGCAGGAACAGGCCGCGCAGCCGCCCCTCCGTGCGCACCACGTTCACCATGACGACGAACATCAGGATGACTTTGAGGAACTCGACGAAGTTGCCCCACGCCTCGCCGGGGCTGATCGCCATCGGGATCGACAGCAGCGCCGTCAGCAGCAGGAGGAGGGCGAAGTTGACCTCGCGCGGGCGCGCCGTGAGGCTGTTCTCGGCGGCGAGCTGGCTCGGGAAGTAGACGGCCAGCGTGAAGATCGCCAGCACCTGCGCCCCCTCCCTGAGCAGGGGCAGCGAGAAGAGTTCGTACGGGCGGAAGAAGACGAAGGCGGTGAACAGGAACAGCCCGACGTAGCTGGCGAAGTGCGCGCGCCGCGCGCTCCAGACTTCGGGGCGGGGCGGGCG
>JALZHT010000924.1 GCA_030860645.1 Acidobacteriota bacterium | reverse complement strand
GAGGGAGTTTGGGCGGGCAGCCGCGTCGGCTCGCGCGCGGCGGACGCGGCCGGCACGAGGAGTTGGGCGAAGACGAGGAGGCGGGCGAGGTTTTCGGTGAACAAGCGGAGCGCCTTCATGCGCCGCCGGCCGCGGCCCACAACTCGTTCAGTTGCGGCAGGACTCCAACTCGTTAATCTCACGCGCCTGCCCCTCCCGGGTCAAATCAATCATCGCGCTCTCCTTCGCGGACGTGGGTCGGGATACCGCGGCGGAGTTGTACCGCAGAAGGAGCAGCGTTGGGAAGGGTAAATCACCGCGCTCAGGCGGCCCGGACGTGCGGACGTTCGCCGGTCGCTTCCTGGAGTTCGGGCGCGCGGGCGGCCTGGCCGGCCTCCGCGTGACTCTCGCCGGCCGGCTCTTCGTGCGGGGAGCTTCGCCGCAACTCGTCCCACTCGCCGGGCGGGACGCGGCGGAAGGCGGCGACGACCGTCGGGTCGAAGTGCGTGCCGGCGCACCTGTCCAGTTCGCGGGCCGCCTCCTCGTAAGAGCGCCCGCGCCGGTAGACGCGGTCACTCGTGATGGCGTCGAAGGCGTCGGCGACGGCGAAGATGCGCGCGTTCAAATCTATCTCGTCGCCCCGCAGCCCCGACGGGTAGCCCGTGCCGTCCCACTTCTCGTGGTGCTGCGCGACGACGCGCGCCGCCCCTTCGAGGAACTCGATGCCGCGGAGGATGCGTGCGCCGTGCCGCGGGTGCTCGCGCATCTTCATCCACTCGGCCTCGGTCAGCGCCGCCGGCTTGCGCAGGATGGCGTCGGGCACGCCGATCTTGCCGATGTCGTGCAAAAGAGAGCCGAACTCCAGCGAGCGCAGTTGCTCGCGGTCGAGGCCCATCTCGCGGCCCAGCCGGAGGCTGAAGTTGACGACCCGCTCCGAGTGGCCGCGCGTCTCGGCGTCGCGCGTCTCCAGCGCGGCCGTCAGGGCCTCCAGCGTCATGCGGTACGAGCGCTCGACGGAGCGCAAAGCGCCGTCCAGTTCTCGCGTGCGCCGGCGGATCATCTCCTGGAGGTCGCGCTCGTAGCGGAGCTTGGCCGCGAGCAACCCCTGGTGTTCGAGGGCGCGGCGGACGGCCGTCTCGACGTGGCCCAGCTCGAAGGGTTTCACGACGTAGTCGAAGGCCCCGGCGCGCAGGGCGGCGACGGCGGCCTCCAGCGTCTGCGTGCCGCTGATGACGACGACCACCGTCCCCGGCGCGACGGCCCTGACGTGCGCCGCCAACTCCAGCCCGCTCATCCCCGGCATCGCGATGTCGCTGACGACGAGGTTGAAGCGGCCGGCTCCGAGCAGCGCCAGCGCCTCCTCGGCCGAGCCGACGGCCGCGCAGTCGTAGTCGCGGCCCAAAAACTCTCTCAGGATGTCTCGCACTTCCGCGTCGTCGTCGGCGACGAGCAGGCGCGGCCGTCCGTCCTCCGTCTCGGACATGATTCCCCCCTCTCCCGCGCGGATGGTTTGGCCGCGGCGGCGCGCCGACAGGGGTCACGTCGGGCGGCGCGCGGCCGCGGCACGCGGGGCGGTTCGGGACGAGTGAGTTGAGTCGGGGTTACTTCAGGGCGAGCCGGCTGGTGCAAAGCCCATGCCGACGAGGAAAAGCCGTGAATCGTGAATCGTCAATCGTGAATTGATAAAGACGGTTCTTTCGCTTCACGATTGACGATTCACCATTCATGGCTTTTCCCCTGCGGTAGATTGCAGCGGCGGGAATCGCGTTCGCGGCGCGTTTTGCCGCGGCAATTGTTGGCGGGCGGAGGCGGTTCAGGGCATAGGTCGCGGGGCGCGGCCGGGTGAGCGTCTGGAACGATGGTTGCCACCACGACGGGGGTTTCGGCCCCCGAACTTTACTTCCACTGATTCCCGTTTGCAGCCCGCGAGGAGGAGCCGGTGAAACATCCGCGGCAGTGTCGTCTTCGCCAAAGGCTCGCCCTCTGCCTGCTGGCGCTCGGCCTGTGCGCGGTCGCGCCCGGCGACGGCGCGCGCGCGCAGGATCAGAC
>JALZHT010000923.1 GCA_030860645.1 Acidobacteriota bacterium | reverse complement strand
CGCCAGGCCCGAACGCGCCGCGCCGACCGCGCCGGCCGCGCCGCTTCTGAAGCGCACGACGACGCGCCGCGAAGTCCGCCGCCTCGGCTACGGCGGCTCCGTCACCATCTACGCCGCGCCCGAAGGCTCGGTCACGGTCGAGGCGTGGCCGCGCCCCGAGGTCGAGATCACGGCCGAGGTCGAACTGAGCGCCGACACCGAGGAGGAGCTGGCGCGCCTCGCCGAACTCAACGGCTTCCTCCTCGACGAGGACTCCAACCACGTGCGCGTCGTCACCACGGGGACGCACGACCGCAAGTTCATCAAGCGCGCCGCGCGCGGCCTGCCGAAGAAGCTGCTCGGGATGCCCTGGAAAATTGACTACCGCGTCCGCGTCCCCGCCGCCTGCGACCTCGAACTCTACACGGGGCGCGGCGCGCTCACGCTCTCGGGCGTCGAGGGCGCGCTGCGCCTCAACGCCGGCGACGGCCCCGCCTCCCTCACGCTCGCGGGCGGCGACGTGGAGGCGACGCTGCGCGGCGGCCCCGTCACCGTGCGCGTCCCCGCGCGCAGTTGGCGCGGGCGCGGCCTGAGCGTGCGCCTCGCCAGCGGCGACCTCACGGTCGAGCTGCCGGCCAACTTCAGCGGCGACGTCAACGCCGAGGTGCTGCGCGCCGGCCGCGTAGTAAACGACCACGCCGGCCTCGCCCCGCGCGAGCGCACGCAGCCCACCGAACGCTCCCTCCGCGCCCGCGCCGGCCACGGCGGCGCCACGCTCTCCTTCACCGTCGGCGACGGCACCCTCCGCATCCGGCAGGAAGGCACGGGGCGGCAGAATTTTTGATTTCCGATTTTCGATTTGCGATTTAGTCTCCGGCTGTCGGTGTCTTTAGCCGATGAATCACGACCGGCGGGCGGCGGCTCCCAATCGCAAATCGAAAATCGGAAATCAAAAATTGCTTTTTGGCCGGCGGGCGGCTTATGCTTCGGGCGCTCGCTCATAAAATCTTCCCGGGACTCAAAAAAGATGACCGTCAAGTCTGACCGCTGGATCCGGCGCATGGTCGAGGAGCACCAGATGATCCAGCCCTTCGACGCCACGCTCGTGCGCGAGACCGAGGGCCGCCGCATCATCTCGGCCGGGGCCTCCTCCTACGGCTACGACATGCGACTGGCCGACGACGGCTTCCGCGTCTTCTCCCCCATCCACGGCCGCGAGATCGACCCCAAGCGCTTCGACGACAGCTCGCTCGTCGAGCCGCCCCTGCGCGCGGCCGACGACGGCTCGCGCTACTACCTCATGCCGCCGCACTCCTACGCCCTCGGCGTCACGGTCGAGACCTTCCGCATGCCGCGCGACGTGACCGGCATCGCGATGGGCAAGTCGACCTACGCGCGCGCCGGCCTGCTCGTCAACACCACGCCGCTCGAAGCCGGCTGGACGGGCCGCCTCGTCGTCGAACTCGCCAACCTCGCCGACCTCCCCCTGCGCGTCTACGTCAACGAGGGCATCGGCCAAGTCGTCTTCCTCCAGTCCGACGAGGACTGCGACATCTCCTACGAAGACCGCGGCGGCAAGTACCAGAACCAGACCGGCCTCACCTACTCACGCCTGTAAAGATGTATAGGTGTGACTGGAAGCATAAGTTGGCCGTAATGGACAGCTTATGCTTCCAATAGCACGCGGCCAGATTTGGTATTGCACTGCCGCATCCTCGACCGCGGAGGGCCAGGCATGGCGGAGAACATAGGCGTTGTTCCGAATCCGGAGGTGAGTGGACATGAGCACGAATGACGGCGGGGCGGGTGCGCGCTTCGGGCGGGTCAGGGAGATTCTGCGCGAGGCCGCCGGCGGGCGCGAGGCTGGTTACGGCGGGCTGCGCCTGTGGGAGTTCTCCCGCGAGAAGTTGCTCGACGCGAGGTTGTACGGCGTCCGGCTGATCGCGCCCGAGCAGGAGGCGGCCCCGTCCTGCTGCTCGCACCACGAGGCCGGCGTGGCCGCGCCGCAGGGGCGGGGGGCGCGCTCCGGCCTCGTGCAGGGGTTGCGGGG
>JALZHT010000922.1 GCA_030860645.1 Acidobacteriota bacterium | reverse complement strand
GCGATGCACCCGCAGCTCTACGACGCGCGGGGCGTCGGCCGCGTCCGCACCGTCCGCCAGTTCGACGAGCGCTACACCGCGCCCCACGGCGGCTACCGCGACGCCGACGACTACTACGCGCGCGCCAGCTCGCTGCCCGTCATCCGGAGCATCCGCGTGCCGGCGCTCATCCTCCACGCCGACGACGACCCGATCATCCCCGGCCGCTCGTTCCGCGACGCCTCCATCGCCGACAACCCGGACGTGCTCCTCGTCGTCACGCCCCGCGGCGGCCACGTCGGCTTCGTCGCCGACGCGGCGCGCGAAGACGCCGACCGCCGCTGGGCCGAGAACCGCGTCGTCGAGTTCTTCCGACGGCTGGACCAAAAAGTAGACAGTAGTCGGTAGCCGGTGGCGCTCCGCGCTGCTGACGTTGACGCTGACACGCTGAAGATGCGATGGCGAATGCTTTTCGACTGACTAGTGTCTACCGTCTACTCCTTCTATGACCGCACTGAAACTCATCGCGATCGTGCTCATCGTGCTGGCGAACGGGTTCTTCGTGGCCGCCGAGTTCGCCTTCGTCGGCGTCCGCCGGCCCCGCGTCGAGGCCCTCGCGGCCGAGGGCAACCGCGCCGCGCAGAGGCTGCTCGGCATCCTCGGCAACCTCAACGCATACCTGTCGGCGTCGCAGCTCGGCATCACGCTCGCCTCGCTCGCGCTCGCCATCATCGGCGAGCCGACCATCGCCGCCCTGATCGAGCCTTACACCCGCGGCGCGCTCGAGGCGGTCGCCGGCTGGACGGGCCTGCACCCCAGCGAGGCGGCGATGGACACGGCCCACCACACCGTCGCCTTCATCATCGCCTACTCCCTGCTCACGGCCATGCACATCACGGTCGGCGAGCAGGCCCCGAAGCTCTTCGGGCTGGAGCGGGCCGAGCGGACGGCGATGTTCTCGGCGCTGCCGATGGAAATCTTCTACAAGGTCTTCCGCCTGCCCATCCACGCGCTCGACTCGGCGAGCGCCCGCATGGTGCGCGTCTTCGGCCTGCACGCGACCGGCGAGCACGCCTCGATCTACACCGAGGCCGAGCTGCGCCAGGTCATCGAGATGTCGCGCCAGGGCGGCCACATCGAGGAGACCGAGCAGCGCCTCATCAACCGCGTCTTCGACTTCGCCGAGGCCGAGGTGCGCGAGGCCATGATCCCGCGCACCGAGGTCGAGGCGCTGCCCGTCACGGCCACGCTCGCCGACGCCGAGGCCGCCTTCTGCGAGCACGGCTACTCGCGCCTGCCCGTCTACCGCGAGCACCTCGACGACATCGTCGGCGTCCTCTTCATGAAAGACCTCATGCCCTGCCTGCGCACGACCGACCGCGCCGAGTTCGACATCCAGAAGATGCTGCACCCGCCGCTCTTCGTTCCTGCCTCCGCCCGTCTGGGCGCGGTGCTCGCGCAGATGCAGGCCGCGCGCTCGCACCTCGCCTTCGTCGTCGACGAGCACGGCGGCCTCGAAGGCATCGTCACTTTGGAAGACTTGCTCGAAGAGATCGTCGGCGAGATCAACGACGAGTACGACGACGAGGTGCGGGCGCAGATTATTGAGGAGCCGAACGGGACGTTCCTCCTCGACGGGATGCTGGCGGTGCGTGACGCCAACCGCCGCTTCAACCTGCGCCTGCCCGAGGAGGCCGGCTACACGACGATGGCCGGCTTCCTGCTCGCCAAGGCCGGCCGCCTCCTCCTCCCGGGCGAGACGGTCGAGCACGACGGCGCGGACTTCCTCGTCGAGCAGGTCGAGGGCCGCCGCATCCGCCGCATCCGCTACACGCCCCCGCCCACCCCGACCGAAGAGCCGGGGGCCGAAGAGGCCGCATGAATAACGTCGGGATTCTGGAACTCGCCGTGCTCGGCGTCATGGCCGTGCTCTTCCTCGGCGGCCTCGTCGCCGTCGCCTTCTTCGTCCGCCAGTGGCGTAAGGAGAGGAAGAAGTAAGCGCGGCCGTTGGGCGTCACGCGTCGCGCGGTGAAAATTGTAGGGGCGGGGC
>JALZHT010000245.1 GCA_030860645.1 Acidobacteriota bacterium | reverse complement strand
GCCGAACACCTCGCCGCGGAGCTTCGCGCCTACGGCCTCTCGGACGCGAAGATCGAGCAGTTCCCCGCCGACGGGAAAATCTTCTACGGCACGCAGCGCTCGCGCCCGCCCTGGGACGCCGAGTTCGCCGAGCTGTGGGAGGTGCGCGAGGAGTCGCCCGGCAAGTGGGTTCGGCAGACGCGGCTGGCGAGCTGGGAGGCGATGCCCGTCACGCTCGCGCAGGACAGCGAGAGCGGCGAGGTGACGGCCGCGCTCGTAGACGTGGGCGCGGGCACTTCCGACGCGGACTACGCGGGCCGGGACGTGCGCGGCAAGCTCGTCCTTACGTCCTCGCAGCCGGGCGTGGCCGCGCGGCTCGCGGTCGAGAAGTACGGCGCGGCCGGCCTCGTCAGCTACGCGCAGAACCAGCGCACGGCCTGGTGGGGCGAGGACGAGAACCTCGTCCGCTGGGGCCACCTCGACACCTTCGCGCGCGTCCCGACCTTCGCCTTCATGGTCTCGCTCAAGGCGGCGCGCGCCCTCCAGCAGAGGCTCGCGCGCGGCGAGCGCGTCCACCTGCGCGCCGCGGTGCGCGCCGGCCAGCACGCCGGCTCCTACGACGTTTTGACGGCCTCCGTCCCCGGCTCCGACCCCCGACTGAAGGACGAAGAGGTCGCCTTCAGTTGCCACCTCGACCACCAGCGTCCCGGCGCGAACGACAACGCCTCGGGCAGCGTCGCCATCCTCGAAGTCGCGCGCACGTTCGCCAAGCTCATCCGCGAAGGCAGAATAGAACGGCCGCGGCGCACCCTGCGCTTCATCTGGCCGCCGGAGATCGAAGGCTCGCTCGCCTACCTCAACGCGCGGCCCGAGGTGGCGCGGCGCATCAAGGCGGTCGTCCACATGGACATGGTCGGCGGCGGCCCCGAGACGAAAGCCATCTTCCACGTCACGCGCGGCCCCGCCTCGCTCCCCTCTTTCGTCAACGACGTGGCCGAGCACTTCGGCGGGTTCGCCAACGAGCAGTCGGCGCGCTTCGCCGGCGGCGAGTCCGCGCCCTACCCGCTGCACTCGCCCGAGGGCGGCAAGGAACCCCTGCTCGCCGAGATGGCCGAGTTCTCGATGGGCAGCGACCACCAGGTCTACGCCGACAGCTCGTTCGGCATCCCGGCGATCTACCTCAACGACTGGCCCGACCGCTACATCCACACCAACTTCGACACGCCGGCCAACGTTGACCCCACGAAGCTGAAGCGCGCGGCCTTCATCGGCGCGGCCAGCGCCTACTTCCTCGCCGACGCCTCGGCGGCCGACGCGCCCGCGCTGCTGCGCCTGCTCCGCGCGCAAGCTTTGCGCCGCACCGCCCGCATGCTGGAGCGGCGCGACGCGCTCGAACGGGCGGAGGCCGCCAACCTGACCAGCTTCCACCTCGCCTACGAGCGCGCCGTCCTCGCCTCGCTCGGGCGCTTCTTCAAAGTCCCGGAGGAGGTGGACACGGAGGCGCGCGGCTTCCTCGCTCGCCTGAGTGACATGACGGGCGCGCCGGCCGCGGCGACGGCCGCCGCGCAAGGCGACGGCCGCCTCGTCTTCCGCCGTAACCCCGACCTCAAGGGGCCGCTCACGCCCTTCGGCTACGACTACTTCACGGACAAGTACGGCGTTGATAAAGCCTCCGCCGTGCGGCTGCTCTCCTTCCGCGGCCTGCGCGGCTCCGGCGACGAGTACGCCTACGAGGTGCTGAACTTCACCGACGGCCGCCGCGACGCCCAACAGATACGCGACGCCGTCTCCGCCGTCTACGGCCCCGTCCCGCTGGAGATGGTCGTCGAATACCTGCGCGCCCTCGAATCCATCAAAGCAGTCAGCAGACAGTAGAAACCCATTCGCTAGCGCAACTTTCAGTTGAATGTAGTACGTGGTGATGACTGTAGGGGCCGGGCTTGTCCCTACCCGCCGAGGTTCGGTTGATTCAACGCCGAACGCTCAAGAACCTTAAGCGGGCAGGGACCAGCCCTGCCCCTACAGACTGACCCGCCTAACACACCCGACCGGAAATCGCTTGTCTACTCTTTTACGACAGGTGTTCGAGGCGGCGGCGGGCTTTGGCGATCTGGCGGGTGATGCTTTCGGCCATCGAGGCGAGGGCGTCGCGGCCCTCGGCGGCCTCGGCCCGGGTCTTGAGCATGAGGTGGTAGAGCCGATCCTGCCGGATGCGCTTGACGCCGAACTCGGCCGCGCGCAGCTCTTCTTTGAGGTGGAGGAGGCGCGAGGCGAGGTCGGCCGGCTCTTCGCCGTGCGCGGCGGTGGCGCAGAAGAACTGGAGCTGTTCGTCGCCGAGGAGCGTCGAGAGGCTTTCGGCGTCGCCGTCCTGGTAGGCGCGGCTGGCCTCGGCCATGATCCGGTGGCGGCGCTCGGCCTCGCGCTCGTCCGCGGCGTGGTCGGGGTGGAAGAGGCGCGCGACCGACCAGAAGAGTTTGCGCAACGAAGTCTTCGCCGTGGGCGCGGCGGCGTGGGAACTCGCGGCCGCGTCTTCCGCCTCCCCTTCGTCCTCGGGGTCGAGGCCGGCGAGGCGCGCCTCGGCCTCGCGGAGCTCGCGCTCGACCCCGGAGAGTTCGGCCAGCGGGCCGCCGACCGCCTGCGCGTAACGCGCCTTGAACCGGCGGAACTCCTCCTGCAAGGCCGCCAGCTCGGCCTTCCGCTCGGCGACGAGCGCTTCGAGCCGCGCGGCCTCGGCCGACGGGTCGAAATCCTCCTTCGCCGCCGAAGGGTGAATGGTCAGTCCGTGCACGGCTTTCACAAAGCAGACAGTTTAGCAGGGCGCGCCGCGAAAGTCCGCCGACGCATTTGAGAGAGCGGGCGAGCGCCGCCGCCCGATCAAAAATCAAAAATCGCAAATCTGAAATCAAAAATCCTTGACTGTGCCTCCGTGGTTAATTCCCTCTTCGACCGGCGGGCACGTTGCGCGCGCGCGCGGCCCGGCTCTATAATGGCGTCAACCCCCCTTTTATAATTTGATACGGGCCGAATGGAGTGCGGCGAACCCTCGCGCCGCACGCCGCCCGGCCCCGCGGGGTGTTTTTATGACGCCGCAGACCTCGGACACGCCGGACGCGCCTCCCGGCTATTTAGTCCTCGTCGTCGAGGACACGCCCGACACGCGCGAACTCATCAGGCTCGTCCTCGAACTGAGCGGCTACAAGGTCGTCGAGGCCGAGCGCGGCGACGAGGCCGTCGAGGCCGCCGTCCGCCACCACCCGGACGCCATCATCATGGACATGAGCCTGCCCGTCTTCGACGGCTGCCAGGCCACCAAGACCATCCGCCGCCAGCCGGGGCTGGAGCACGTCCCGATCATCGCCTGCACGGCGCACAACCGCTGGGAGTGGCGCGCGAAGGCCATCGTCGCCGGCTGCGACGAGTTCCTGGAGAAGCCCATCGACTTCGAACGCCTCGGCTCGATGCTCTCAAGACACATCCGCGCGGCCTGAGGCCAGCGCGGCGAGGCTCGCCACCACCGCCACCAGTTCGGCCGGGTTGACCGGCTTTGCGACGTGCGCGTGGAAGCCCGCGAGCAGCGCCCGCGTGCGATCCTCGTCGCGCGCGTAGGCCGTCAAAGCCACGGCCGGGAGCTTGCCGCCGCGGCTCGCCTCGCGCTCGCGCAGCCGCCTCACCAGAGAGTACCCGTCCTCTTCCGGCATCCCGATGTCGCTCACTAAAACGTCGTGCGCCGCGCCTTCGAGCGCCGCCCACGCCTCGGCCGCCGACGCGACGGCCGTGACGCGCGCGCCGCGCCCTTCCAGAATGCTCCGCAGCAGAGAGAGCGCGTCCTCGTCGTCCTCGACGAGCAGCACGCGCGTCCCCGCCAGCGAAGGCGATTGAGCCTCCGGCTCGGCCCCGAGAGGTTTCGTCGCCGCCGCCTCGAACCGCGCCGCCGGCTGCGCGACGGCCTTGAGCGGGAGGCGGACGGTGAAGGACGCGCCGCGCCCCTCGCCCTCGCTCTCGGCCGTGACCGACCCGCCGTGCAGCTCGACGAGGCTGCGGACGATGGCTAACCCGAGGCCGAGGCCGCCGTGCCTCCGCGTCGTCGTCTGGTCGGCCTGGCGGAAGCGGTCGAAGACGTGCGGCAGGAACTCGGGCGCGATGCCCTGCCCCGTGTCACGCACGCTGACGACCGCCTGGTGCTCGACGCGCCGCAGCTCGACCTCGACGCGGCCGCCCGCGGGCGTGAACTTCACCGCGTTCGAGAGCAGATTCCACATCACCTGCTGGAGGCGGTCGGGGTCGGCCGAGATGACGCCCACGTCCGGCGCGAGCATGGTGCTCAAAAAGACGCCTTTGGCCTCGGCCGCGGGCCGCACGCCGTCCACCGCCGCCTCGACTAAAGACCTGACCTCGACGGGGCGCGCGTCAATGCGGAGACGGCCCGTGATGATGCGCGACACGTCCAACACGTCCTCGACGATCTGGCGCTGCGCGCGCGCGTTGCGCTCGATGGTCTCGACGGCGCGGCGCGTCGAGTCCTCGTCGAAGCGGTTCGTCCTGAGCATCGAGGCCCAGCCGAGGATGGCCGTCAGCGGCGTCCGCAGCTCGTGCGAGAGGGTGGCTAAGAACTCGTCCTTGATGCGGTTGGCCTCCTGCGCCTCGCGGTAGAGGCGCGCGTTCTCGACGGCGAGGGCCGAGCGGCGCGCGAGGTGTTCGGCGAAGGCGAGGTCTTCCGGGCCGTAGAGGCGGCCCGACTCGGCCGTGACGAACGTGATGACGCCCGAGACGCGGCCGTGCGCCGCCATCGGCACGACCATCGCGGAGGTGAAGCCGAGCTCGCGCAGGATGCGCAGGTGCTCCTCGTCCTTCGCCGCCGCGACCAGCATCTCGTCGGTGATCTCCGCGTACATCTCCGAGCGCCCCGTGCGGAGCACGTTCGGCACGCCGGTCGGGGCCTCCGGGTCGTAAGGGTAGCGCTCGGCCAGCTCGCTCGCCCACTCGATTTTCGCGGGGTCAACGTGCGCGACGGCGAGGCGGCGCAGCCCGCCGTCGTCGCCGACGATGTCAACGGCGCACCAGTCGGCGACGTGCGGGACGGCGAGCCGGGCGACGGCCTGGAGCGTCCGCTCGTAGTCGAGCGAGGAGGTGAGGACGGCGGCCGCCTCGGCGAGGAAGGCCGCGCGCCGCGTCGCGGCCTCGGCCTCGCTCCGCAGGCGGCTCTGCTCCTCGTAGAGTTCGGCCGTGCCGACGGCCGAGGCCGAGAGGTTGGCGATGGCGGCCGCCACCGTCACGTCCGGCTCGGCGAAGCGGCGCGGCTCGCGGTAGTAGAAGACG
>JALZHT010000921.1 GCA_030860645.1 Acidobacteriota bacterium | reverse complement strand
CGCGGGCAGTGGTCGCGCCCCTTTTAGTCGGGCGGGTTGCGTGAGGTGGGGAATGTGAGGGTTCCTTTCCTCCTGCGGCGCGGGCGGTGAAGGGAACCGCCGGCGCCGCGGCCGCTTGTTTTGCGGCTTCACTCATATACGCGGGGCCGCGCGCGCCGAACCACCACGGGGCCGAGAAAAATTTTTCGGGGGCTTTGGCCGCGCGCGCGCCGCCGCGCGTCTGGTGTTACAATGCGCGCTCAAACCCCCGCCCCGCCGCCGCTCAAGGACGGCCGCCCGCGCGGGTCCAAAGGAGTCGGATGCCTACCCCCGAGCCGCAACGGCTGACCCAACTGCTCGTCGCCTGGAGCGACGGCGACCAGAAAGCGCTCGACGAACTCTTCCCGCTCGTCTACAACGAACTCCGGCAGCTCGCCCGCCGCCACATGCGCCGCGAGCGACGCGGCCACACGCTGCGCACGACGGCGCTCGTCAACGACGCCTACCTGCGGCTCGTTGACCAGCGGCAGGTGCGCTGGCAGAACCGCGCCCACTTCTTCGCCATCGCCGCGCAGATGATGCGCCGCATCCTCGTCGACCACGCCCGCGCCAAGCACTACGAGAAGCGCGGCGGCGGGGCCGTCCACGTCCCGCTCGAAGAGGCGGCGGTGCTGGCCGAGGGCAAGGCGGCCGAGATTCTGGCCCTCGACGAGGCGCTCCAATCGCTGGCCGCGCTCGACGCGCGCCGCGCCCGCGTCGTCGAACTGCGCTACTTCGCCGGCCTCTCGAACGAAGAGATCGCCGAGGTGCTGAAGGTTTCCACCAACACCGTCACCCGCGACTGGAACATGGCGCGCGCCTGGCTCTACCACGAGCTGAACGGCGCGGGCGGCGGCGGGCAGGCCGACGCCGGCTGAGGGCCGCGGGCGATTTTCCGCCGTGCGGCCCCGGACAGTCGCGTGGTCTATAATCGCCCGGTGTCCGCCTTCCGACCCTTGACTCTCGGGCGCGCAGCCCTACACGCGGTGAGCACATGAACGCCGAACGCTGGCGCAGGATCAGCATCCTCTTCAGGCACGCGCTGGAGCGCGACCCGGACGACCGCTCGGCGTTCCTCGCCGAGGAGTGCCCGGGCGACGAGGGCCTGCGCGTCGCGGTCGAATCGCTCCTCGCCTCGCACGACCAGGCGGCGCGCGGCCGGTTCATCGAGTCGGGCGCGCTCGGCCGCGTCTCGGGGCCGGACACGGCCGAGATGCAGGCCGCGCCCGAGCCGGCCGAAGAGGTCATGCCGGGCGACGCGCAGCTCGGCCCCTACCGCATCCTCGGCAAGCTCGGCGCGGGCGGGATGGGGGCGGTCTACCTCGCGCGCGACACGCGGCTCGGCCGGCGCGTCGCCCTCAAAATCCTGCCCGCCCACCTCGCCCGCGACGAGGAGTTCGTCCGCCGCTTCGAGCAGGAGGCGCGCGCCGCGTCCGCCTTGAACCACCCGAACATCCTCACCGTCCACGAGATCGGCGAGGCCGAAGGGCGCCGCTTCATCGCCACCGAGTTCGTCGAGGGCCTCACGCTGCGCGACGCGATGGCGGCCGGGAGGGTGGACGTGGCGACGGCGCTCGACGTCTGCGCGCAGGTCGCGGGCGCGCTCGCCAAGGCGCACGCGCACGGCATCGTCCACCGCGACGTGAAGCCGGAGAACGTGATGGTGGACGAGGACGGGCACGTCAAGGTGCTCGACTTCGGCATCGCCAAGCAGTTCGCGCCCGGCCCCGCGCCCGAGACGGGGGCGCACGCGCCGGGGCAGGTCAACACGGCCTCGGGCGTCGTCCTCGGCACCTCCACCTATATGTCGCCCGAGCAGGTGCGCGGGCAGGAGCTCGACGGGCGCGCCGACGTCTGGGGCCTCGGCGTCGTCCTCTACGAGCTGGTCGCGGGCCGCGCCCCGTTCGACGCGCCGACCTACGGCGACCTCGTCGTCGCCATCCTCCAGGACGAGCCGCCGCCGCTTCAGCGCTTCGCCCCCGACGCCCCGGCCGAGCTCGAGGCCGTGCTGCGC
>JALZHT010000244.1 GCA_030860645.1 Acidobacteriota bacterium | reverse complement strand
GGCAAATCCTCCAGCCCGACCATCGTGTCGTTGACGCCCGCCAGCCAGAACGCAGCCCCCCGATCCTCGAAGCGCATCCCCTCGTTGTTCAAGACCTGGACGCCGGCGAGGCGGAAGCAGTCGGTGATGAGTTCGGCGTCGACCCAGTTGTCGTGGTTGCCGAGGACGGCGTAGACGCCGCGGCGGGCGCGCAGGCGGCCGAGGATTTCGGCGCAGGGCTGGATGTACTCGCGCTCGTGCGAGACGTAGTCGCCGGTCAGGGCGACGAGGTCGGGCTGGAGGCTGTTGGCGACCTCGACGGCGCGCTCGACCTGCTCGCGCCCCGTGAACGGGCCGTGGTGGATGTCCGAGAGGTGAACGACCTTCAGCCCGTCCAGTTCGCGCGGCAGGCGTTTGAGGGCGATGGCGTGGCGCTCGACGGCGAGCTGATAAGGCTCGGCGAAGGCGGCGCGGGCGAGTTGCACCAGCCCGGCGGCGAGCGTGCGCAAGGGGGCCGGCCGCCGCGCGGCGACACGCCTCCGTTCCCTCCAACTGTTGAGTCCGGTCATCGCTTTTGTTTTCTGTGGGAGCTGCGGAAAACGCCTGCGAGGCGGTTCATCCCTTCAACCCTGAACCCGCTTCCAAACGCCCGCGCATTATATGAAGGCGAAAGGCAAAAGGCAAAGGGCACCAAAGGCGAACGCGAGGGTTCGGCCCGCCGCCCCCGAAATAGAACCGAACCGTAATCTTAAGCCTCGCCCCTGGCGGGGCTTACACGGCAGCCTCTCAAGGCGGGGCTTGTCGAAACAAGCCCCCGGCCTCCTCCTTACTCACAGCGGCCAGAAGACGGGGACGAGCAGGATGACGATGGCGAAGACGGCCGCGGTCAAAATCGAGCCGACCTTGACGAAATCCAAGAAGCGGTAGCGGCCCGGCGTGTAGATGAGGACGCAGGCCGGCTCCAGCGGCGTGAGGAACGAGCAGGAGGCGGCGTAGGTGACGGCGACGGCGAAGGAGCGGGGGTTGAGGCCGAGCGCGAGCGCCGTCTTGACGGCGATGGGGAGGACGACGAGCGCCGCGGCCTGGTTCGACATCGGCTGCGTCAGCGCCACCGTCAGCGCGAAGAACCCGGCGAGGACGGCCAGCCCCCCGTAGGCCCGGAAGTTGTTGACGATGAGGTCGGCGAGGTACTGGTCGGCGTGCGTCTTCTCCATCGCCGTGCCGAAACTGATCATGCCGGCGATGAGCACGAGCAGGCGGAAGTCTATGAGGTCGTACATCTCCTGCACGAGCACGGCGCGCGAGGCCAGGAGCACCAGCACGCCCAGGAGTACGGCGACCGCCAGCGGCACCTCGACCGGCGAGAAGTATTTCGACATCGAGAGCAGCAGGAAGAGGCCGAAGGCGGCGACGGCCCAGACCCTCTTGCCCGCGCGCTCGCGGCCCCCCAGCCCCTCTTCGAGCAGGAGCACCTGGCCCTCGGCCGCGAGCCGCTCGACCACCTCCTTGCGCCCCTGCACGAGCAGCACGTCGCCGAAGCGGAGGATGACCGTCGAGAGCTTGGTGAGGAGCGCCATGCCGTGGCGGTTGATGGCGAGCACCGTCAGGTCGTAGCGGTCGCGGAAGTCGAGGCTGCGCAGGCTCCGCCCGTTGAACTCCGAGCCGCGCAGGATGAGCACCTCGTACAGCTCGATGTCGCCGGCCTCCAGGTCGCCGCGCTTGAGCTCGAAGTCCGGGCGGATTTCGATGCCGGCCTCCTGCTTGACGCGCAGGATGTCATCCATCCGCCCCTGCACGAGCAGCAGGTCGCCGGCGTGGATCACCTCCTCGCCGCGCGGCGCGATGCGGCCCTGCTTGCCGCGGAGGATGCCGATGACCGTGAGGTCGAGCATCTCCGACAGGTTCCCCTCTTCGAGCGTCTTGCCGACGAGCGGCGAGTCCTCCAGGACGATGACCTCGGAGACGTACTCGCGCATCTGGTACTGCTCGACGAGCGACCCGGCCTCGCCGCGCGCGGGCAGGAGCCGCAGGCCGATGAGCAGCATGTAGAGCATCCCGGCGGCCACGATGGCGATGCCGACCGGGGTCAGCTCGAACATCGAGAAAGGCCCCAGCAGCGCGGGTTCGACGCCGGGGCGCGCGGCCACGTCCGCGCTCTGGCCGAGGCGGGCGAGCGCGCCCGAGACGGCGAGGTTCGTCGAGGTGCCGATGAGCGTGCAGGTGCCGCCGAGGATGGCCCCGAAGGCGAGCGGCATCAGGAGCTTCGACGGCTGCACGCGCGCCCGCTGCGCGATGCCTAAGACGACGGGGACGAACATCGCCGTCGTCGTCGTGTTCTTCATCACCGAGGCGCAGGCCGCGGCCGTGAACATGATGAGCGTGGTGAGCTTGAACTCGTTGCCGCCCGCGATGCGGTGGAGGCGGCGGCCGACGAGGTCAACGACGCCGGTCTTGACCAGCCCGCCCGTCAGGATGAAGAGGCCGCCGATGGTGATGACGATGTCGTTGCCGAAGCCGGCGAACGCCTCCGCGGCCGTCAGCGTCCCCGTCAGCACCAGCCCGATGACGAGCATGATGGTGACGATGTCGATAGGAATCTTCTCGGTCGCGAACAGCACGACGGCGACGACGAGCAGCACGAGGACGATGGCGATGGCCGGAGTCATGGGAGGCTTCTGCTATACTGAACCCCTGAAGATTCAATTTTAGATTTTCGATTTTTGATTTGCGATTGGCAGAGGATAAGGTTCCCGCGCCCAAAAAGCAAAGCTCGTGTTCCCGCCGCGGCCGCATAAATCGCCAATCGGAAATCGGAAATCTAAAATTCTAACCCGGGGGTCGGCGATGGGTGAGCACCGCGTGCTGGTGATCGAGGATCAGGAGGATTTGGCCGCGCTCTACGAGAGCGCGCTGTCGAAGGACGGCTTCCGCGTGCTGAAGGCTTACACGGGCGAGGAGGGCGTGGCCCTCTTCGAAGACCGCGGGGCCGACGCCGTCATGCTCGACATGACGCTGCCCGAGATGCACGGCCTGCAAACCTTGCAGGCCCTGCGCGGCCTCAGCGCCAACGTCCCCGTCGTCGTCGTCACCGGCGAGACGAGCGACGAGACGCGCCGGCAGTGCGAGCGCCTCGGCGTGCAGGAATACTTCACGAAGCCGGCCGACCACCGCCACATCATCGCCGCCCTGCGCCGCGCCCTCTCCGACCCGAAGACCACCACCGAGGAGTACCAGGTCGTCACCCTCCGCCTCCCCTCCCGCATCGTCAAATGCCTCACGGGCCTCGACGAGAACATCGAGCGCGCCGTCGAGATGATTTGCGAGGAGAAGTTCAAACAATAAAGCTGCGGGTTTCGGGCGGAAGAATTTTTGATTTTAGATTTTTGATTGGCGATTGAAAGGAAGGGCGCTCATTCTCCTCCCGATTGCAAATCAAAAATTCTTCGGCCCCAAACCCGCAACGCGAAACTTTTTAGTCGAAGAGTTTTTGTTCGACGGCCGTCGCGGCCTTCTTGGTCGCGGCGGTTTTGCTTTTCTGCGCGCCGGGGTGCTGGGCGAGGTGTTCGGCGTTGAAGCCGAGGTCGCGCAAGGTGGCGGCGAACTTCCGGGGGCCGTGCATGGTGATGATTCGCTGCGCGCCGGACTCGCGGGCGAGGCGGACGAGGTCGTCGAAGTCGGCGTGGTCGGAGAGCGGGAGGACGAGGTCTACGTCGCGGTACATGTAGGGCGCGCTTTTGCCCACCGCCCAGCCCGTGAGCATGATGGTCGTGCGGCGCGCGATGTTCAGAACCATCGGCTGGCGGCGGCAGCCGGGCGGGGCGATGAGGACGCGGCCGCGCAGGTGGTCGCGCTCGTAGCGCTGGTACGGGCCGGAGAAGCGGACGCCCAGCTCGCGGTAGATCTCCGTCACGTTCCACACCGAGCCGTGCAGGCTGACGAGGTAGCCGCGGCGCAGCAGCAGTTCCAGCGCCTCCTGGCTCTTGCCGAGCGCGTAGGCGAGGACGACGGGGACGCGTTCGTCCGAGAGCGCGCGGTCGCAGGCGGCGTAGAGGCGGTCGAAGGTCGCCACGTCGGGCGGGAAGCGGTACTGCGGGTCGCCGAACGTAGACTCCATGACGAGCGTGTCGCAGGGCACGACGACGGCCTGCTCGCAGGAGACGTTCGGCCGCAGCTTCACGTCGCCCGTGTAGACGAGCCGGTGGCCTTCGGCCTCGACGAGGATTTGCGCGGAGCCGAGGCAGTGGCCGGCCGGGTACATCGTCAGCGCGTAGCGCCCGTAGTCGCGGCGCACGCCGTAGCGCAGGGTCTCGACCTCGGCCTCGCCGCGGCGGTGGCGGAAGATGCGCGCCGTCTCGGGCGTGGCGACGATTGATCGGTGCTCGGCGATGTGGTCGGAGTGCGCGTGCGAGATGACGCAGCGCTCGCGCGGGCCTTCGGCGTCGAACCACAGATCGAGGTCGGGCAGGTAGAGCCCTTCGCGGTATTCGACTCTCAGCAAACTTCCCCTCGCTCTCCCGGCCCGCGCCGCGGCTTGCCGCCCGTGCTTCGCTTCGTTTATGTTCGGGAGCAACTGTGACGATTATAAGGCGGGAAGGATTTACCACAAAGACACGAAGGCACTAAAAAGACGGTGTGTTCTCTTTAGTGCCTTCGTGTCTTCGTGTGGAAACCGCCGGCCGCCCCAGGCCCAAGCTCGGGCGTGGGCGGCAACTTTGCTCCGGTAGTCTATGGGCGAGGACGCGACGAAATCCATTGAAGGCGGCGCGGGGCAGCCGGTCGAGTCGCCGCCGGCGGCGCTGCGGCGCAGGCTCGCCGCGCGGAAGCTGCTGCGGGCCGAGACGTTCTACGCGGCGGGCCTCGCGGGCTACGCCGTCCTCGCCCTGCTCGCCTACCGCTACGCCTACTTCGGCTGGGACTTGCGCGCGGCGCGGGCCATCCAGGCGGTGGGCGTGCCGGGGTGGTTCGAGTTCATGGATCGGGTCTCGTGGTTCGGCAACGGCTGGACGCCGCACCTGCTGGCGGCCGTGACCTCGCTCTTCTTTTTCAGCCGCCGGCGCTTCAGCGAGGGCGCGGCGCTGGCCCTGAGCGCCGGCGGCGGCGGGCTTGTCAACAAGGCGTTCAAGATTCTCGTCGGGCGGCCGCGCCCGGCCGCCGATCTGGTGGGCTTCGCCTACGAGGGCACCGGGGAGAGTTTCCCTTCCGGCCACGTCACGTTCTACGTCTGCTACTTCGGCTTCCTCTTCTTCGTCGCCTTCGCGATCCTCCCGCGCGGCTCGTGGCGGAGGCGCGCGGCGCTGGCGCTCGCCGCGCTGCCCGTC
>JALZHT010000920.1 GCA_030860645.1 Acidobacteriota bacterium | reverse complement strand
GCAGTACTGGGTCGAGGAGTACTGCTACGAGGACTGCTCCGACCCCTACTCCTCCTTCTGCACGACGGTCTGCGAGCCGGGCTACTGGGCGACGGACTACCAGCCCTCGACCGACTACCGCGGCAACATCACGCAGGTTAAGACCTACGCGAACGCGGCCGCCCTCACGGGGCCTCTTACCGAGGGCCGCACCTACGACATCAACGGCAACCAGGTGACGGGGTCGGCCTCCTGCTGCGAGCAGACCTCGATCACCTACACGTCGGCGACCAAATACGCCTACCCGTCATCCCAGTGGCGCGGCTCGGCGACCGACGCCGCGGCGCGCGTGACCATCGGCGCGACCTACGACTTCTCCACCGGCCTCATCCTGTCGGGGACCGACGAAAACGGCCGCGTCGGGCAACTCACCTACTTCGCCGACTCGTTGCGCCCGAAGCAGGACACCCTGCCGACCGGGGCCACTACGAGCTACCAGTATGACGATAGCCTGCTGAAGGTCACCGAGACGGCCGCCCTGGCACCGGCCGAGGGCGGGGCCGTCGCCAGTAAGGTCGTCAAGTACCTCAACGGGCTGGGGCAGGTGCGGCGCGAGGAGGCGCTGGCGGGGCCGGAGGCGACCACGTGGGACGCGAGCCCGCTGGACGTGGTGGAGACGAAGTACGACCAGATGGGCCGCCTCTGGAAGCAGTCACGCCCCTACCGCAAAAGCTCCGAGGTAGCGCGGTTGACCGAGTACCTCTATGACGAGCTGAGCCGCGTCGTGGAGAGAATCATGCCGGACGGCAGCCGGACGCTCATCTTCTATAACGAGGCGGCGCGCCCCCCGGGAGCCTCCGCCGCCCCCGGCGAAACCAGCCGCGTCGTAGACCCGTGGGGCCGCGAGCGGTGGAGCCGCACCGACGCCCTCGACAGGCTCGTCGAGGTCGTGGAACCTAACCCCAACGGCACCGGCTCGGTGATGGGCGACGGCAGCCTCGTCACGACCTACGGTTACGACGCGCGGGACAACCTGACGCTCGTGACGCAGGGGGCGCAGCAGCGCCATTTCCGCTACGACTCGCTCGGGCGGCTGACGCACCAGAAGCAGGCCGAGGCGCGCGCCACGCTCAACGACGCCGGGCAGTACGTCGGGGCGACGGGGACGTGGAGCAACTTCTACTCCTACGACGCGCGCTCGAACCTGGTCACGCGCCGGGACGCGCGCGGCGTCCTCACCACCTACACCTACAACAACGACCCGCTCAACCGCCTCCAGTCCGTCTCCTACGCCGTCGGGACTTCCTACGACACCAGCTCGACGATGCCTTCGGCGGCCTCCGTCACCTACGAGTACATGACGACGGGCGACCTGACGCGGGTGAAAAAGATTAGGACCTCCGGCGTCAGCACGGAAGAGTACGCGTACAACTCCCAGGGGTGGGCGTCCGAGCAGAAGCTCACGCTGGACAGCAGGCCCACCCGGCCGCTGACAACCAACTACGGGTACGACTCGCTGGAGCGGGTGACGACCGTCACCTACCCCCAGCAATACCCCTCGACCACGCGCAAGGTCGTCACCCACAGCTACGACGTGGCGAGCCGGCTGAGCGGGCTGCAAGTGGGCGGCGCGGACTACGCCTCGAACGTCGTCTACAACGCGAACGATCAGATCACCTCCATCGACGTCGGCGTGGGGGCGGGCAACTGGAAGCAGGAGCAGTACACCTACGGCGCCATGACCGGCCTGCTCGTCAACCAGAAGGTCTTGCGCGCCGGCGACGCCACGCAGGAGCTGCTCGACCTCTCCTACGAGTACCACCGGCCCGGCACGACCACGGGCCGCACGGGGGAGGTGACGAAGGTCACGAACCACCTCGACGCGGCCGAGAACCGCACCTACGAGTACGACGCGCTGGGGCGGCTCCGGCGCGCCACCGGCGGCGCGGACGGCCGCTGGACGCAGCGCTACGAGTACGACCGCTACGGCAACCGCCGCAACGTCTACTCGAAGCCGGTCGAGCAGTTCGTCCGCGACTTCTACCAGGGGGCGC
>JALZHT010000243.1 GCA_030860645.1 Acidobacteriota bacterium | reverse complement strand
GACGAAGACTTCGCGCCGGAGCCGCGCCCCCGCGCGCGCGCCGCCGCCGCGCCGCCGCGCCGCGAGGAAGTGAGCGCCGACATCGCGCTGCTCGACTACAAGTTCCCGGAGGCGGAGTACCTGAACGCCGCGCCGCCGCGCCGCGAGCAGGCCGACGAGGAGCTGTTGCAGATCGCGCAGCGCGTCGCCGAGAAGTGTAAGGAGTTCAACGTCACGGGCCAGATCAAGCACATCTGCCCCGGCCCCGTCGTCACGACCTACGAGTTCAAGCCCGACCCCGGCGTCAAGTATTCGCGCGTGACGGGCCTCGTTGACGACCTCTGCATCGCGCTCGAAGCCGAGTCGGTGCGCATCGACCGCCTGCCCGGCAAGCCGCACGTCGGCATCGAGGTGCCCAACCCCGAGCGCGAGACCATCTTCCTGCGCGAGGTTCTGGAGTCGCGCCAGTTCCGCGAGTCCGACTCGAAGCTCACGCTCGCGCTGGGGAAGACCATTGACGGCATCAACTACGTCGCCGACCTCACGCGCATGCCGCACCTCCTGATCGCCGGCGCGACCGGCACGGGCAAGTCGGTCTGCCTCAACTCGCTCGTCGTCTCGATCCTCTACAAGGCGCGGCCCGACGAGGTGAAGTTCATCATGATCGACCCGAAGCGGCTCGAACTCGGCCTCTACGCCGACATCCCGCACCTCGCGACGCCGATTATCACCGAGCCGAAGAAGGCTTCGAACGCCCTGAAGTGGGCCGTCTCGCAGATGGAGCAGCGCTACAAGCAGCTCGCGCAGTGGGGCGTGCGCAACATCGCCGGCTTCAACGCCGAGGTCGAGCGGCGCAACAACGTCCTCGACTTCGACGAGGAGGGCCGCCCGCACAAGACCCTGCCCTACGTCGTCATCATCATAGACGAGCTGGCCGACCTGATGATGACCTGCGGCTCGGACGTGGAGGAGGCCATCACCCGCCTCGCACAGATGGCCCGCGCCGTCGGCATCCACCTCGTCCTCGCCACGCAGCGCCCGAGCGTCGACGTCATCACCGGGTTGATTAAGGCCAACTTCCCCTCGCGCATCGCCTTCCGCGTCTCCTCGAAGGTTGATTCGCGCACCATCATTGACGCCAACGGCGCGGAACAGCTCCTCGGCCGCGGCGACATGCTCTTCCTCCCGCCCGGCACGTCGCGGCTCGTGCGCGTGCACGGCGCGTACCTCGACGAGGGCGAGGTCTCGAAGGTCGTCGCGCACGTCAAGGCGCAGGGCGGCGAGCCGGTCTACGACGAGACCATCACGCAGTCGGAGGAGGAGGCCGCGGGCGCGGACGGCGAGGGCGGCGAGCGCGACGAGTTGTTCGAGCAGGCGCTGCGCATCTGCTGCGAGATGAAGCGCGCCTCGACCTCGGTCTTGCAGCGGCGGCTGCGCATCGGCTACGGCCGCGCCGCCGCCATCCTCGACGCGATGGAGCGCGAAGGCTTCATCGGCCAGGCCGACGGCTCGCGCCCCCGCCCCGTCCTCGGCCGCGCCTTCGAGACCGTCTCCCACTGGGACGACCTCCGCGAGCCGGGCGACGAAGAAGATTTTTAAGGTCGGAGGGAGCGGCGCGCGCGGGGCGCAGGGCGCAGGGCGGGCGAAGGAGTCGCGGGCAAAAGCTACGGCGGGAGAGCGTCGGGGGCGGACGTGCACTCGCCGGTCAACCGCACGGGCTTCGCCAGGAGGCGCGCGGCGGAAGTCGCCGACGGTGAGTTCGAGATCATCCGCGAAGCTTCGGACGACACCGCCGCCCACCTTGTTTCTTCTAACGCCGCAAGAGCTGCCGGCGCGCCCGCCGATACACCCTTTTAAGATTTCTGATGGCCCAGGATTCGGCAGTCCCGTCGTGGCTCTGCTGATTCACCTCCGGGGCCAGCCTCAAGACCTCCGGCCACCGCGCCGGGGGTATGCTTGCGCCTTTCTCCGAGAATGACAAGACCTCTTGCCGCTCCCCTTTAACGGCGACGAGCGTATCCCTGTCAGCCAGTTGGCCGGGGAAGGCGGGGTTCTGGCAATCGTAGACGGACGGGAAGCCGACATCACCCAGCAAGTTGAACAGCGAGGCGCGCGAGAACCAGAAGCTCTGCTGGTTGTCGATGGAGGCCAGGAGCGTCTTCTGCTTCTCCTCCTGCGTGGCGTTGGTTTGATGTTCCTGAAACGTCCAGCCGTGGTACTCGCGACCCCGATAGGTGAATGTCCTGTTGGGGTTGAGTCCGACGTGCGTGTCGATGATGGTCACGCCGCGGCAGACCTCCGACATCCGCTCCACGAAACCAAAGACATCCGGCGCGTCAAGGTGGTACAGGATGCCGATGCAGAGCACCACGTCGAAAGTCCCGTAGACTTCGGCGCTGAGGTTCCTCACGTCGTCCTGCACGAACGTGATGTTCTCCAGCGAGAGGGCTTCCTTCGCGAAGCGGGCCTTCTCGATGCTCGCCTCCCTGATCTCGACGCCGACGACCTCGGCCCCGTGTAGCGCAAACTCGATCCCGTACACCCCTTCCATGCACCCGAGGTCGAGCACGCGGAGGCTGTGCAGGGGCCGGCCCGTCAAGTCGGACGCGATTTGGAGCACCCGCCGGAGCATCCTCGTGTAGCCGGCGATGCGGTCGCCGAATTCGGGGTGGCCGGGGTCGTAGGTGTAGAGGCCGTGGCCGAGGTGGATGTTGTGGGCCGTCCACGCGCCGTACTTCTCGATGGTCTCGGCCCTTCTCCGCTTGATCTGTTCTGCGTCCATAAGCGCGGAATACTACCACACCGCGGGGGGGTAAAAAATCAAGCCGGGGCGGGCGCGGCGGCGGCATCCTGGGCCGGCCTCACGGCAGGGCCGGCGAAGGGGTGGGCGGCTCGCGGTTCAGCGTATCCGCCGCCGTACCCGGCCAGGAGGAGAAGGGGCGCGGTGACACCTTCACCCGTTTGCACCTCACGGAAATACCCTTCTGGCGCGGGAGCGGCGGGCCTGAGGCGGCTGCGGTCGCCCTGATGGACGCCGCGAAGGGCGGGAAAATCAGCACCGAATCCACCGCCAAAGGCGTCGGCGATTTCTTCCACCGCAAGTACACACGGGGGGAGAAGGTTGCCTAATACTGGTTTTGTAGAATTACTGCGTCCTGGTATGTGCCGATACCGGCCTCTACATAGCCGACTATTTTGAATAGTCGAGACCACTGGGCCTCGACGTACTCTCTAGTGTGCTTCGTGGCCTGGTAGAAGGGCGGCAGGCCGGTGGGGTCGAATAACTCCGGCCGGACGACTTTGAAAAGAAACCCCTTCTCCGCGACTAGCGCCTTCTCGTCCTCTGACCAGTCGGGGAAGGCGGCGGTCCCGTGGACTGACAGAATCAGAATGGCGCCGGGCTTCGACACGCGCTTCAACTCGTTCAGCCAGTCGAACTGCATCCTTTCATCTAGGTGGGTGAAGACGGAGATCGAGTAGATGAAGTCGAAGGTGGCGTCCGCGTACGAGGTCGGCGGCGCGGCGTCGTTCGTGTCCCACTGCGCGAAGTGAAGGTGTTTCCGGCACCACGCTATCGCCTGGCTGTCTATGTCCGTGCCGTACAGCCGGCAGGACGCGGGCCGGTCGTGAAAAAAGCGCATCACGCGCCCGCTGCCGCACCCGAAATCCAAGACGTGATTAAATGAGTAGATGTCCCTGCCTATCGAGCCGAGCAGGTCTTTGATGTCCTGCGCGCAGACGCGCCCGACTTGTAAGTAGCTCTGCGCGTCGAGCGCCCCGTGGACGCGATACCGGAGTAACGGCGGCGGGATCGGAAGTGGGTCGTCGCCATCATTCCTTTTTCTCCACTCCTCGAAACCTAACTTCAGAGCTTTAGCCCGGAACAGTAAATAGTAGTACGGGGTGCGCAGCGGGCCTTTAAATCTCTCCACCAGACCGGCGGTGCTTTTTATCATTCCTTCCCTCCTGGGTGTCTGTCGTAAGGCGCGGGGCCGGAATTCAGGTCGTCAACAGTTTCTGCTTGATCTGTTCTGCGTCCATAAGCGCGGAATACTACCACACCGCGGGGGGGTAAAAAATCAAGCCGGGGCGGGCGCGGCGGTGGTATCCTGGGCTGGCCTCAGAGCAAGGCCAAAAGGATTCAAGAGGGGTTCAAAACGTCTCCAAAGCCTTCCCGGCAGGGGGCCGTCGAGGTTGGCGTTTAGTAAATAATGTGAGAGCGTTTAGTAAATGATTTGAGAGGCTACAGCTACACCCGCGGTGCCCGGCAAGTTTTCGACAATTTTCCACAGTTTCTGTGGAAAACCCTGTGAATATCTCGCTTTTCCACGTTACAAGTTTCTGAAAAATTTAGACTTCTAGCATTTTGCACTCGTCCGCGGCACGAACCCGCCACCCGTCACAAACCCTTTTTAGGCAGCGGTTTTGGCCCGTGAAGCAAACCTACTTTGGTAAGCCGCTCATTTGTTTCCTTCTGTGCTGTGCCGCCGCCGCCGCCCCGCCCGCCTGCGTCAAATTGCCCCGCCGCGTCACTGTCGCCGCCCCCGCCGAAAATCCGGCGACCACCGAGGCCGCCCCCGACTCGCCCCGTCTCGACCTCAACCGCGCCACGCGCGAGGAGTTGGAGAGGCTGCCGGGCGTCGGGCCGGCGCTGGCTGCGCGCATCGTCGAGCACCGCGCGCGGCACGGCCCGTTCCGGCGCGCCGAGCACCTTTTACTCGTGCGGGGCGTCAGCGAGCGACGCTTCCGGGAGTTGCGCCACCTCGTCAAAGTGGAGTGAACCGCCTTGACTGAACTAGACGCTCTGCGACGAGCCGCGCGCGAAATCTTCGACGAGGTGCTGGAGAGCGCGGACGCGCGCCGCGCTGTGCTCGACGCGGTCGAACTACGCGGGCCTCGGCTGCGGGTCGCCGGAGACGAGTTCGATCTGGACGCGCCCCGCACGGCCCTCTACAGCGTCGCGCTGGGCAAGGCGGCGGGCGCGATGGCCTCGGCGCTCGACGAAAGGCTCGGCGCGCGGCTCGACGGCGGCGTGCTCTCGGGGCCTCTGCGCGGCGCGCGGCTGTCGCAGTGCTGGCGCGTGTTCGCGGGCGGCCACCCGCTGCCGAACGAGGCGAGCCTCGCTGCGGCGCGCGCCGCCTTCGAGTTGCTGCGCGAGGCTGACGCGGGCGCCTCGCTCGTGATTTTTCTCGTCTCGGGCGGCGGCTCGGCCATGATGGAGTGGCCGCGGCGCGCCGACATCACGCTCGCGGACTTGCGCGAGGCCAACCGCGTGCTCGTCTCGTGCGGGGCGAGCATCGCGGAGGTCAACTCCGTGCGGCGCGCGCTCTCGGCCGTGAAGGGCGGCGGACTCGCCGCG
>JALZHT010000242.1 GCA_030860645.1 Acidobacteriota bacterium | reverse complement strand
GTCGTGCGCGGCCTGCCCGGCGTCGCGCAAGACCCGGCCTACTTCCTCCCGCGCCGGTTCCGGGGCGTGGGATTGGCCGACCCCGCGGCGCTCGACGGCGAACGGTTCTGGCTCGCCTTCCGCGGCGACTCGCTCGACGAGACACGCCCGCCCCTCAGCGCGCTCAAGGGCAAAGGCTACCGCGTCGAGCGGGTCTACGAGGCGGCCGCGCAGGGCCAGCGCGCCTTCCTCGTCCTCGCCGCCCGCGCGCCGTGAAGAAAGGATTTTAGATTTTAGATTTTTGATTGGCGATTGAAAGCGGAGGCCGCCGCTATCTTCTTCCAATCAAAAATCTAAAATCTAAAATCTAAAATCTAAAATGCCTTTGGCCCGAAACTCTCTTGACAGGGCCGTTCCCGCGTTTGCTATAGTTTTGATAACGGCCCGGCGCTGTGGTGCCACGCAGCCACGGGGCCGCCCTTGCCTTCGTCTCACTCCCGGTTTGCGCCCCCACAATTCATTGGAAAGGTCGCCATGAAAAGCATCCTCGTTCTCTGTCTCTGCGCCGGTCTGCTCGCCCAGGCCCCCGGCGTCGCACAGCAAAAAAGCCCGGCCGCGCCGCCCCCCCCGCCCGACCACGGCGGCAAAATCGAGACGAAGTACGACGGCCTGCGGCGCGAGACCGTCGTCGCGCTCCGCCCGATGACCGTCACCTGCGGCGGCGCGAAGGGCGCGCAGGGCATCACGAAGGGCGTCTGCGTCAACCTCGCGGCGTCGCTCCACTGTCCGGGGCAGCAGCTCGACTACGTCCGCTACGCCACGCTGCAAATCACCTTCGAGACGAAGGACTGGGACAAGCGCCACCCGCCCGACCAGCGCGCGCTCTCGGCCGTCGCCGACGGCGAGACGATCCCCCTCGGCACGCTCCGCCTCGTCAAGCAGGAGGCCGGCGAGGGCTGGTTCGACAACCGGATGAAGGAGATTCTGGAGGTCACAGTCCCCTACGCCGTCTTCGAGAAGCTGGCGCGCGCGCAGTTCCTGGAGCTGGCCGTCGGGCGCAACGGCTTCGGCCTCCGCGACAAGAACGTCGCCGCCCTGCGCGACCTCAACAACCGCGTGCGGGTTTCGGAGCGGAATAAGAATTAGCCACAGAAACACGGAGGATTTTGGATTTTAGATTTGCGATTTTTGATTGGAAGGCAGGGGCGACTGCCTCCGCTTTAAATCAAAAATCTAAAATCCAAAATCCTCCGTGTCTATTTTAATTCCGCCGGTAAATTTCGCGGCCGCGGCTCAGTTCGAGGGCGAGTTTGCCTTCGGAGTGGGCGAGGTCGAGGTGGGCGACCGCCTCGCTGGTGGCGAGGAAGCGGTGCACGTCGTCCGCGCCGGGGAAGAGTTCGCAGGCCACGTCCCAGGCGGTCGCGCCCGCTTTGGGGACGAGGCGGATGACTTCCGCCTGGCGCTCGTTGATGGCGCGCAGGTAGCGGTTGAAGAGTTCGTCGTAGTCGGTCACAGGCTCGCCGTGGCCGCCGTGGACGAGCGTCGGCGAGAGCGAGCGCAGGCGGGCGAGGCTGACGAGGTACTCGGCGAGCGAGCGGAAGCGGCGCGAGGGGTCGACGGGGTCGGGCGAGAGCACCGGGTTCGGCGTGATGCGCTTGAGGACGCAGTCGCCGGCGATGACGGTGCGGTCGGCCTCGCGCAGGAACGAGCAGGAGCCGGGCGTGTGGCCGGGCGTGTGGACGACGCGGAGGCTTCCGCGCTCGAACCTGATCTCGTCGTCGTCGAGGAGTTCCGCGTGCTCGTGGTCTTCGAGCGCGTCGGCGTAGGCGCGCACGCCCTCGTACATCCGCCGCATCGCGGTGATGTCCGCGTCGGGAACGCCCGCGCGCACCAGCAGGGCGCGGTGCTCGTCGTACTCCAGGCGGCCGGCGCGGTGGCCCGTCTCCCACCCGTGAACCAAGACTTCCGCGTCCTTCGCCTCGTCCCTCAGTTGTTTCGCCAGCCCGCAGTGATCCTCGTGCGCGTGCGTCAGCACGATGCGCCGGATGTCGGCGGGCCGCACCCGCTCGCGCCGCAACCCCTCCCGCAGGGCCTCCAGCGCCTCCCTCGTCTTCGGCCCCGTGTCGATTAAAGTCAGAGGCTCCTCGGCGACGAGGTAGACGTTCACCGGCCCGACGTAGAAGGGCGTTGGCACGGAGATGGGGACGATTCTCATGAATTTTTGATTTTGGATTTTAGATTTGCGATTGAAAGCGCGGCTCCCTCAGAGTCGCCTTTCAATCGCAAATCGCAAATCAAAAATCTAAAATTAGTAGACGTACTTGTTCGCCCGGATCATCGCGTCGGCGAGGCGCTGGCGCGCGGCGACGGTGTTCATGGGCGTGTTCCTGGTGAAGCGGCGGAGGGCCGCGAGGAGCGTGCGCAGCTCGTCGCCCTCGGCCATCGCCGCGAGCGTGTCCCTGGCGTGAGACTCGACGCGGCCGACGGCGTCGTTGCAGAAGACGCGCGTCATGTCGAGGTAGGCCGAGGCCGCCTCCTCGCCCTGCGCGTCGGCGATTTTCTGCGCGCGCAGGACGGCCGACTCCATCGCGTACACGTCCATGATGATGTCGGCCGCGCCGACGAGGACTTCCTGCTGCTCGGCGAGCGCCGCCGTGTACTTCTGCGCCGCCGTGCCCAGCACCATCAGCGCGACCTTCTTGGCGTTCCGCAACAGGCGCTGCTCGTTGGCGAGCACGCCCTCGTCCTCGTCGAGCGAGGGAAGCTGCGGCGAGAGCACCTCGTCCATCAACCCTTGCGCGGCCGGGAGCAGCGCGAGCTTGCCGGCCGCGGCGCGCCTGACCATCATGCCGGGGATGAGCATCCGGTTGATTTCGTTCGTGCCCTCGAAGATGCGGTTGATGCGCGAATCCCTGTAGGCGCGCTCGGCCGGGTAGTCGGCCGAGTAGCCGTAGCCGCCGTAGACCTGCACCATCTCGTCGGCGACGTAGTCGCACCACTCCGAGAGCGCGACCTTGATGATCGAGCACTCGGCGGCGTACTCCTCGATGGCGCGCAGCTTCGACTCGGGGTCGGAGGCGTCGGCGGTGGCGTTGATGGTCTGCTCGATGAGGCCGAGCGTGCGGTAGACCATCGCCTCGCCGATCCAAGTGCGGATCGCCATCTCGGCCAGCTTCTTCTTGATCGCGCCGAAAGAGGAGATGGGCTTGCCGAACTGGTGGCGCTCGTTGGCGTAGCGGACGGCCTCCTGCGTCATCAGCTTCATCCCGCCGTTGCACATCGCGCCCAGCTTGAAGCGGCCGACGTTGAGGATGTTGAAGGCGATCTTGTGGCCCTTGCCGACCTCGCCGAGGAGGTTGCTCGCCGGCGTCTTCACGTTGTCGAGGGCGAGCGCCGTCGTCGAAGAGCCTTTGATGCCCATCTTGTGCTCTTCCGCGCCGCTCGTGAGGCCCTCCTGCCGCTCGACGATGAAGCCGCTGAACTTGTCGCCGTCCACCTTGGCGAAGACCACGAAGAGGTCGGCGAAGCCGCCGTTGGTGATCCACATCTTCTCGCCCTTGATGACGTAATGCGTGCCGTCCTCGCTGAGGCGCGCGGTCGCTTTGGCGGCGAGCGCATCAGACCCGGAGCCGGCCTCGGTCAGCGCGTAGGCCGTAATCATCTCGCCGGTGACGATCTTCGGGATGTACTTCCGCTTCGCCTCCTCGGTGCCGTAGTAGAGGATGGGCAGCAGCCCGATGCCGCCCTGCGCGCCCATCGTCGTGGCGAACGAGGCGGCGCGGCCGAGGTACTCGCCGATGATCGCGCCCGCGACCTGGTCGAGCCCCAGCCCGCCGTACTCCTCGGGCACGGTCGCGCCGACGAAGCCCACCTCCGCGCCTTTGCGCACCAGCTCGCGGGCGAGCGCCCAGTCGTGCTTCTCCAGGTCGGGGACGCGCGGGCGCACCTCGTTGTCCATGAACTGCCGCGCGGTGTCGGCGATCATGCGGTGCTCCTCGGTGAAGTCCTCGGGCGTGAACACCTCCCCGGGCGCGCGCTCCTCGATCAGGAAGCTCCCGCCCACGACGATCTTTTTCTCTTCGGCAACGGCTGGCATAGGGGTTCAATCCTTTCGTCTATTTTGTAGGGGCAGGGCTTGTCCCCGCCCGCGCGTGCTAACAGGTTCAACGTCGAACAGTCTCGACACTTGAGCGGGCAGCGACAAGCCCTGCCCCTACAATTTAACTGAGTCGTTCAAAGATTCCGGCCGCGCCCATGCCGCCGCCGACGCACATCGTGACCATGCCGTAGCGGCCGCCGCGCCTCTCAAGCTCGCGGAGGATGGTGGCCGTCAGCTTCGCGCCCGTGCACCCCAGGGGGTGGCCGAGGGCGATGGCCCCGCCGTTGACGTTCACCTTTTCCGGGTCGAGGCCGAGCGTCCTGATGACGGCGAGCGACTGCGCGGCGAAGGCTTCGTTGAGTTCGATCACGTCTATGTCTTCGAGCTTGAGGCCGGCCATCTTGAGGGCCTTCGGGATGGCGTAGACGGGGCCGATGCCCATCTCCTCGGGCGGGCAGCCGGCGGTCGCGTAGGCGACGAAGCGCGCCAGGGGCTTCAGATTCAACTGCCGCGCGCGCTCGTCCGACATGACGACGGCCGCCGCCGCGCCGTCCGACATCTGCGAGGCGTTGCCGGCCGTGATCGTGCCCTTCACGTGGAAGGCCGGCTTGAGTTTCGCCAGGCTTTCCTCGCTCGTGTCGCGGCGCACGCCCTCGTCGGCCGTGAAAGTCACTTCGCGCCGGGTCTTCTTGCCGCGCTCGTCCAGCTCCTCGAACGTGACCTTGAGCGGCACGATCTCGTCGTCGAAATGGCCGGCCTCCTGCGCGGCGGCCGCGCGCCGGTGCGACCGGAGCGCGAAGGCGTCCTGCTCCTCGCGCGAGACCTCGTACTTGCGCGCGACGTTCTCGGTGGCAAGCCCCATGTTGAGGTAGAAGTCCGGGTAGTGTTCGACGAGGTACGGGTTGGGGCGGATGATGTGGCCGCCCATCGGGACGAGCGACATCGTCTCCAGCCCGCCGGCGACGATCACGTCCGCGCCGCCCGTGCGGATGCGGTCGGAGGCCAGCGCGATGGACTGGAGGCCCGACGAGCAGAAGCGGTTGATGGTCATCGCGCTGGTCTCGACGGGGAGGCCGGCGCGGATGGCCGCCGCGCGCGCGACGTTCATGCCCTGCTCGGCCTCGGGCATCGCGCACCCCATAATCACGTCCTCGACCTCGGACTTCTCCAGGCCCTCGGCCCGCCGGATCGCCTCCTCGACGACGGCCGCGCCCATCTCGTCGGGCCGCGTGTTCTTCAGAGTCCCCTTCGGGGCCTTGCCGA
>JALZHT010000919.1 GCA_030860645.1 Acidobacteriota bacterium | reverse complement strand
AGTTAAGACAATTGCTTTTAACTCGAAACCCGGAACTCGAAACCCGAAACTTTTTTACGCTTTGGGGTGCGCCTTGTCGTAGACCTCGATCAGTTTCTCCATCGAGACGTGGGTGTAGATTTGGGTGGTGGAGAGGCGGGCGTGGCCGAGGAGTTCCTGGATGTCGCGGAGGTCGGCGCCGCTGTCGAGGAGGTGTGTGGCGAAGGAGTGGCGCAGCGAGTGCGGGCTGATGTTGTGGATGCCGGCGCAGATTTTAATGTACTTGTCCACCATGCGTCCGACCGAGCGCGTGGTGATGCGCGTGCCCTGGTAATTTAAAAACATCGCCTCGGTGTCGCGCTCCGAGGGCGGGGCGTTGTTGAGGAAGTGGTTGCGCACCGTGAGCCAGCCGAGGAGCGCGTGCAGCGCCGGCTCGCCGAACGGGACGATGCGCTCCTTGCGCCGCTTGCCCTTGACCCTCACCAGCCGGTTCTTCAAGTCCGCGTCGCGCAAATCCAGCTTCACCAACTCCGACACGCGGACGCCCGTCCCGTAGAGCATCTCCAGAATGGCGCGGTCGCGTTTGCCCAGATCGGTCTCGATGTCGGGCGTCTCGATGAAGCGGACGGCGTCCTCCACCGAGAGGTGGTTGGGCAGCTTCTTCTCCAGGCGCGGCGTCGAGACGAGCTTGGCCGGGTTCAGCTCGACGACGCCCTCGCGGATGAGGAACTGGAAGAAGGTGCGCAGCGCCGCCAGTTTGCGCGCGATTGAAGACTTCTTCTTCTGCGCGTCGTGCAGCTCGGAGAGCCACTCGCGGATGGTGATGTGATCTACCTGTTTGATGTCCACCCCGCGGCGCGCGCCCGTCCGCAGGTCGGCCGGCGCGAGGTGGTCGAGGAACTGCCCCAGGTCAATCGCGTAGTTCCTGAGCGTGTGCTCGCTCACGTTGCGCTCGTACCGCAGGTGTTCGAGAAACTGTGCGAGTAGCTGCTCCATGAGCCGCAATCGTAAATCGTAAATCGTGAATCGTAAATAGAAAAAAGCCGTGAATCGTAAATCGTCAACCGTGAATCGTGGGAAGACTGAGCGCCGCCCCGACTTGACGAACTCAAGCCCCGGCGGCGCGCAACAAGTCTTCACGATTCACGGCTTTTATTTCTTCCGCGCGTAGTAGCCCTTGCGGGTGCGGACGCGGAGGTCGGGGCGGGCGGCGACGCGCAGCGTGAAGGTGTGGAAGCGGCCGTCCGCCGAGTCGCCGGCCGGGTAGTAACTGAGGACGTACTGCTGGCGGAGGTCGGCGGCGATCTGCTGGAAGGCTTCCTCGTAGTCGGCGCGCGTCTGCGGGGCGTAGATGGCCCCGCCGGTCTGGGCGGCGAACTCCTGGAGGCGGCGCTCGCCGGCGAGGTCGCGCAGGTTCGTGTTGTCGCTGTGGCCGACGCGCACGGCGTAGACCTGGCAGTGGGCGGCGAGCAGGCGCGCGAGCGTCGTGTCGAAGTCGAGTTCGCTGACCGTGTCCGTGCCGTCCGAGACGACGATGATGACGCGGCGGCCGCTCGTCCGGCGGAGGTATTCGGCGGCCTCGGCGACGGTGTCGAAGAAGGCCGTCCCGCCCTCGGGCTTGCCGAAGGATTCGACGGTGCGGACGAGGGCGCGGAAGTCGTTCGTTAAGGGGTGGGCCAGTTCGGGGGTGGTCGAGATGGAGTAGACGGCGGCGCGGTCGACGGGGCGCAGGGCGGTCTGGAAGAAGCGCGCCGCGGCCTGCTTCTGGAAGGCGCGCGCCGAGGTCAGGCTGCCGCTGTTGTCGAAGAGCAGGGCGACGTTGGCGGGCGTCTCGGAGCGGCTGAGTTCGCCGAGGGGCCGGGCCTCGCCGTCCACGACCAGTTCGAAGTCTTTCAGTTGGAGGTCGGTGACGGCGCGCCCCCGCGCGTCGTAGACGAAGGCCGGCAGCGGCACGAGGTTCGTGCCGACGCGCACCACGTCCTCTTCGTCCACCTCCTCGCCCGCGGCCCCTCCCGAAGCGACCTTCGCGGGTTGCGCGGTCGTGCCGCCCTTGTCCTTCTTCGG
>JALZHT010000918.1 GCA_030860645.1 Acidobacteriota bacterium | reverse complement strand
ATGGTGCAGGCCGCGGCCCGCCACAAGGGCATCTCCTTCGTCGAGGTCTACCAGAACTGCAACATCTTCAACGACGGCGCGTTCGACTCCTTCGCCGCGCGCGAGGCGCGGCCCGACAACGTGCTCTATCTGGAACACGACAAGCCGATGATCTTCGGCAAGAACCGCGACAAAGGCATCCGCATGAGCGGCACGCTCCCCGAGGTCATCCGGCTCGGCCCCGAGTCCGGCCTCACCGAGGACGACTGCCTCGTCCACGACATGCACGAGAAAGACCCCTCGGTCGCCTTCATGCTCGCGCGCATGGAGTACCCGGACTTCCCCCAGCCCGTCGGCATCTTCCGCGACGTGGAGCGCGACACCTACGAAGACCTGATGTCGCACCAGATCGAAGAGGCCGTCGCGCGCCAGGGCCGCGGCCAACTCCACAAGCTCATCCACAGCGGCGACATGTGGACGGTGGACTAAAGTTTCGAGTCCCGAGTTAGACACCAAGACCGAACGCGCCGGCGCAAGTCTGAGAGTTCAATCCAGGCCCCACCTTTGCGTCGCTTCGCGCCGCCGCGCGAGGCATCAGCGCACACCGGAAAAACAAGTGAAGGTTTGACGGGGGAAAGACCGTTTTTGGCCTCATCTCCCTGTCACGGTCTCTTCATCCTATCGCAACGTGATTGCAACCAAAGGCCGGCGGGGCGGGTCTATCATTGATTCACTTAACGGGCGTTCCTTCTGAGAACGAGTGAAACTTTGGGGCAGGCCACTTCTCAAGTGGCCGTGGGCGTCGGGCTATGGGGGAGCCCGGCGCCCTTCTTTTTTAAGAGGTTGGTTAAAAGCAGGGGCTTGAGGCCGGGGCCGGTTAAAGACATCTGCCTTTAACCGGCCCCGGCTTTTTACAAGCCCCCAGTCCCAGGCCTCTAGCCTTTAGCTTTTTTCCCGCCCGCTTTCTGCCTCTGTTTGAATTCGCGCTCGCCGCCGGACTCGCCGAGTTTGGCGCCGGTGGGGATGGCGGCCGGGACGGAGGGCGTGTTGTCGCGCGGGACTTCGGGGCGCGTGCCCGTGTTCTGAAACGACTCGTCGGCGAAGAACTCGCTCGCCGACTTGCGCCGGCCCCGCAGCGCCGGCGTCTGCTCCTTCGCCTCCTGCGTCTTATCCTTCGGACTCCGCTCGTCGCCCATCTGCTGCCCCCGCCGCCGCGCCGCGACGCCCGCCTTGCTCTGCGTCTTCTTGCTGACCATGAAACCTCCTCCGAGTGTGCCGGGGAAGAACGTGAATTGGAAAGAACTGTCTTCTACGATTCACGGCTTTTAAACCGGCACCTAGTTTTCCATTTCCGCCGCCTCGGCCGCAGTCGCGCGCCCGCCGCGCTGGAGCGACCACTTGAGGACGGGCGGCGTCACCAGCGTCGTGACGATGACCATGATGACGACCGCGCCGAAGGTGGCGGCGTTGATGACCGGCTCCGCAACGCCCTGCGCGTTCGGCAGCGTGAGCGACGCGCCGATGCCGGCGAAGATCAGCCCGACCTCGCCGCGCGGGATCATCCCCAGCCCCACCGACAGGCGGCCCACGCCGCGCTCGACGACGCCGAGCGAGCAGACCTGCTTGCCGACGACGGCCGCCGCCGTCAGCACCGCCGCGAACCCGAGCACCTCGACCCGCCCGAAGACGCTCAGGTCAACCTTCAGCCCCATCAGCACGAAGAAGATCGGGACCAGCAACGCGCTCACGGGGCTGAGCAACTCGTGCAGGCGCTGCTCGCCGCGCTTGAGGAAAGCCTCGAAGTGCACCTCGTCGAGGACGAGGCCGGCGGCGAACGCGCCGACGATGGGGGCGAGGCCGACCCGCCCCGCCGCCCACGCCAGCAGAAAGCAGAAGGCGACGGCGACCGTCACCAGCACGCCGCGGCTCCGCATCCGGCTCGCGCCGCGGAACAGGTGCGGCACGAGGAACTGCCCGGCGAGGAGCGCCGCCGCGAGGAAGGCGATTGACTTGCCCGCGATGGCGGCCACGTCCCAGACGGCCAGCCCCCCGCCCGCGGCCTGCGCC
>JALZHT010000917.1 GCA_030860645.1 Acidobacteriota bacterium | reverse complement strand
CGCCTGCTTCGACGAAGCAGGCGCGCCGCTCAAGGTTTTCTACTGATTACTGTCTACTTCTATTTGATGCCCTTCTTCGCCATCTGCTCTTTGAGGGCGGTGGCGACGGCGGCGTCGAAGCCGGTCTTGTTGCCCGAGGTCTTCTTGCGCTCGGCGGCGATGAAGGCGTCGCGCTGCTTGGAGAGCGTGACGATCTCTTCGCGGATCTGCTTGCGCTCGGCGAGGCGGCGGTCGACTTCCTTCTGCCGCTCGGCGGGCGAGAGCTTCTGCAACTGGTCGGGCAGGTCTTCGGTCTTGACCTCGTCGAGCTTCACCGACTCGTTCTCGATGGACTGGAGGAGGTCGCCGACGTAGGCGTCGCGGTTGAGCGCCTTGTTGGCGGCGCGGTCGGCCGCGGCCGTGGCGGGCGCGCGCGCGGCGACCTTCTGCTCGGCGTCGTTCTGGCGCGCGGACGCCTCGGCGCGGAACCTGCGGCCGACCGCTCCGGCCCCGCCGCCGTAGGCCATGTAGGTCGAGCCGAGCCGGGAGGCGAGTTCGGAGAGGCGCGCGTCGTAGGGCGTCGCGACCGCCTGCACGCCGCCGTCCTGCGCGATGGCGAAGTACTGGCCCTCGCCGCGGAGCGCGATCTGCTCCCACGCCCGGCGCGTGTCGGCGGCCGTGCCGCACTGGATGGTGTTGACGGTCATGCCGCGGCGGACGGCCTCGGCCGTGGTGGCGAGCGTGTCCGGCTCGTTCCGGTAGTCGTGCGGCGGCGCGTCGCCGACGAGGAAGAGGATTTGCGCGACGTTGGCGGAAGGCCCCGACCAGCCGGCCTCGCGGACGCCGTCGGCGAGCGCGCGGCGGACGTTCTCCGGCCAGTCGCCGCCGCCGCCCGCCTGGAAGTCCATCAGGGCGGTGTAGACGCGGTCGAGGTCGTTGGTGAGCGGGAGGATGTTGGTGACGTACTGGTCGCCGTTGTCGCGGTAGGCGACGAGGCCGACGCGGACGTTGGGGTGCGACGGCGTCTGCATGACCTCGTTGACGATGCCCCAGATGCGCTGCTTCGCGCCCTCGATCAGCCCGCCCATCGAGCCGGTGGTGTCGAGGACGAAGACCATCTCCAGCGTCTTCTCCTGCGGGTTCGGGTCGCCGTGCGCGGGCGGCGGCCCCTTCGGCCCGACGCGGCTGGCCGTGACGAGTGCGGCGGCCACGCCGACGCCGACGGCGAAGGTCAAAAACGCGCTGGCAATCCTGATGAAGAAATTTCTCATGTCCGAATTCCTTTCTGACGGGCCGGCCCCGGCCGCCGCGAAAACTGGCGCGAGGTCACTCTGTCATGCCGGTTGAACGCGCCCGGCCCGAGCGTCTTGCAGAATTTTTGATTTTAGATTTTTGATTTGCGATTGGCGTCAGTTCAACAGTTGCCTTCAAATCGCCGATCAAAAATCTAAAATCAAAAATTCTTAACGAGCGCGTTGCGGTAGGCGCGGGGCGTGAGGCCGGCGGCCTGGCGGAAGGCTTTCGAGAAGTGGCTGGAGCTGGCGTAGCCGACGCGCTCCGCGACCTCGGTGATGGAGAGGTCGGTCTCGGCCAGCAGCGCCCGGGCGCGGGCGGCGCGCAGGGAGGCGAGGTAGGCGTGCGGGGTCGCGCCCGTCAGCTTCTTGAAGAGGCGCGCGAAGTGGAAGGGCGAGAGGTGCGCGGCCCGCGCCAGCTCGCCGAGCGGGAGGTCGCGTTCGAGGTGCGCGTGCATCAGCTCGACGGCGCGTCGGATGCGGCGGTCAACGAGGCCGGCGCGCGACAGTTCGAGGTTGTCGGTGCGGCGGACGTTGGCGTGGCGGCGCAGGAGGTGGACGAGCGCCTGTTCGATGAGGGCCGAGACGACCAACTCCTGCCCGGCCTCGCCCCCGCGCAGCTCGTCCGCCAGGTCGCGGGCGAGCCGCGCGAGCCGCGCGTCGTGTTCGACGGCCGGGGCTTCGAAGCCGACGGCGGCGTCGGCCCGGAGGATGCGCGCGCGCGCGGCGCAGTCGAGGACGAAGACGGGCGAGAGCGTGAGCGTAAGGAGTTCGGCC
>JALZHT010000916.1 GCA_030860645.1 Acidobacteriota bacterium | reverse complement strand
GCCTCTCCCCGCAGAGCGAGGTCTTGCCGAAGGCCGCGCGCTGGCTGGTCAAGAGCCGGCGCTTCGGGCACCACTGGCTCTCGACGCGCGAGACGGCCTTCGCCGTCTACGGCCTCATAGACTACGTGGAGGCGAGCGACGAGCTGAACCCCGACTACGCCGTCGAGGTCTACCTGAACGGCGAGCAGGTCTTCGCGCGGCAGATGACCGCCGCCGACGCCTCTTCCGCACAGGTCTTCAACATCCAGCGGCGCGGCGGCGAAGTCGCGGGCCGCAACGAGGTGCGCGTCGTCAAGCGCGGGCCGGGCGTGCTCTACCTCTCGGCCTCGCTCACGCACCACACGAACGACGAGCAGACGCCGGCGCAGGGCGTGCCGGCGCTGAGGCTCTCGCGCGAGTATCTGCGGCTGCGGGTCGTCGAGAAGGGGGAGGGCGCGCTGGGCTGGCAGGTCGAGCCGCTTTCGGGCGAGGTGCGCTCGGGCGACATCCTCGTCTCGCGGCTGCGGATCGAGGGCGAGGCCGCGCGCTACATGCTCGTCGAAGACCCGATCCCGGCCGGCTGCGAGCAGGTCGAGCAGGTGAGCGGCATTGACCTGACGCACGCGGAGAAGGACTGGAGCGACTGGTACAGCGCGCGCGAGTTCCGCGACAACCGCGCCGTCCTCTTCCTCGACCGCTTCGACGGCTCGGCCCAGTTCCAGTACGCGATGCGCGTGCAGGTGCCCGGCCAGTTCCGCGCCGCCCCGGCCCGCGCCGAGCTGATGTACCAGCCCGACACGCGCGCCAACTCGGCGACGGGCGCGCTGACGATTCTCGACAAATAAGTTTCGAGTTGCGGGTTTCGGGTTTCGAGTTAAGAGCACTTTGTCTTTAACTCGAAACTCGAAACTTCAAACTCGAAACTCTGAGCGGAGCGAAGTGAAGTATGATTAAAGAAGCGTTCGCCGCCGTCGGCCACTCGGCGCGCGGCCTGTTCCGCGGGTGGGCGGGCCTCGCCCTCCTCAACGCGCTCTACGCGGCGCTGCTCGCCTCGGCCTACTGGTTCTTCGCGACGGGCGTGGCGACGACGGGCCAGCTCGTCGTCTCGGCCCTCACGTTCCTGCTCGCGCCGCTGCTCTTCTTCGTCCTCCAGGCGGCGGCCGCGCACTTCGCGGCGGGGGCGCGCTCGCCGGGCCGCCTGCTCGGCCGCGCGCTGCGCGACTTCTGGAAGATACTGCTGGTCAGCCTGCCGCTCGTCGCGCTCGGCGTCGGGCTGGTCTACCTTTTGAGCAAGCTGCAAAACTACCTGCCGAAGCCGGACGAGGTGGCGCGCGCGGCCTCCACGGTCGCCGGGCCGCGCGCCGCGCCGCCCGAGCCTCTGCGCTGGTCGGACGCCTTCGCGTCGTCGCTCTGGCTGCTCCTGCTCGGTTTCATCCTGCCGCTCGTGGCGGCGCACCTCTGGCTCTCGGTCGCGCGCGACGGGCTGAAGGCGACGCTCCGCCGCTTCCACCGCGTCGCGGGCCGCGCCCTCCTGCCGCGGTCGGTGCTCGTCTACGCGTTGGGCCTGCTCGTCTTCGCGCTGATGCCGTACTTCATCATCTTCACGCGGACGCCGGTCAAGGCCGCGTGGGGCGAGTTGGTGCTGTTCGGCCTGCGCCTCGCGCTCGCCTTCGTCTTCACGCTGTGGGGCTGGGCGATCACGCTCGGCGCGCTCAACGCGATTGCGCCCCCGGCGGCGACAGACGCCGCGCCGCTCGAAGAGCCGCCGCGGCCCGCGCCCACCGAGCCGTCCAGCACCGAGCCGCAACTGCAAGCCTAGAGCGTTTGGGAAAGTTGTAGGGGCAGGGCTGGTCCCTGCCCGCCGGGACTCATTGAGACTCAAGGTTGAATAAATCTACACGCCGCGGGCGGGGGCAAGCCCCGCCCCTACAGACATCCGTAACGAATTCGGTGACGGGCCGGAGGCGTGCTGAGAGACCGCGCGCCATTCGTGTCATCAGTCGCGTGCGTGGGCGTCTGCCGCGCGCCTCGCACGGCCTCGCGCACGCGTGCGCCGGCGTCTTCATCCTG
>JALZHT010000915.1 GCA_030860645.1 Acidobacteriota bacterium | reverse complement strand
CCCGCACGTTTCGCCGGACAACTGTCGCGCGAAAGCGGCGACGGCTAAAATGAAGGGCCGCCGCCCGCACCCGACAGGCGACGGCCTTTAACAAACCTGCGAGCTTCGCGCGCGGCCGCTACTCAAGCCGGTAGTTCGGCGCTTCCTTCGTGATGATCACGTCGTGGACGTGCGACTCCTTGAGGCCGGCCGGGCTGATGCGGACGAAGCGGGTGCGCTCCTGAAACTCGCGGATGGTGCGGCAGCCCGTGTAGCCCATGCCGGCGCGCAGGCCGCCGACGAGCTGCGTCACCATGTCGGCCAGAGTGCCCTTGTAGGGGACGCGCCCCTCGATGCCCTCGGGGACGAGCTTCGACTCGATGTCGGTCGTCTCCTGCGCGTAGCGATCCTTCGACCCCTCGCGCATCGCGCCGATGCTCCCCATGCCGCGGTAGGCTTTGAATGACCGGCCCTGGAAAAGAATCAACTCGCCGGGCGACTCCTCCGTGCCGGCGAAGAGCGACCCGATCATCACCACGTCCGCGCCCGCCGCAATCGCCTTCGCCACGTCGCCCGAGAACTTCACGCCGCCGTCGGCGATGACCGGAACGCCCGACCCTTTCGCCGCCTGCACGCAGTTGAAGACGGCCGTCATCTGCGGCACCCCCGCCCCCGTGACGACGCGGGTCGTACATATACTGCCCGGCCCGATGCCGCACTTGACGGCGTCGACGCCGGCGCTGATGAGTTCGCGCGTGCCCTCGCCGGTGGCGACGTTGCCGGCGACGACCTGCGTCTCCGGGTGGCGGCGCTTGATCTCGCGCACGGCCTCGATGACGCGCGACGAGTGGCCGTGCGCGGTGTCCACGACGAGACAATCAGCGCGCGCGCGCACCAGTTCGTCGGCGCGCTCTCTGTAGTCGCCGGTCGCGCCGACGGCCGCCGCGACCCTTAAACGTCCGAGGTCGTCTTTCGCCGCGTGCGGGTACTTGATGGCCTTCTGGATGTCCTTGACCGTGATGAGGCCCTTGAGGTGCTTGTCGCCGTCAACGACGAGCAGCTTCTCGATGCGGTGCTTTTGCAGGACGCCCCGGGCCTGGTCGAGCGTGGTGCCGACGGGGACGGTGACGAGCGGCTGCGGCGTCATCACCTCGGAGACCGAGATGTCGAAGCGCGTCTCGAAGCGGAGGTCGCGGTTGGTGATGATGCCGACGAGGTGGCCGCCCTCGTCCACCACGGGGACGCCCGAAATCTTGTAGCGCTCCATGACGGCGAGCGCCTCGCGGACGGGGCGGTCGGGGCGGATCGTGACGGGGTCAACGATCATCCCCGACTCGGAACGCTTCACGCGGTCGACCTCCTCGGCCTGCCGCTCGATGGGGAAGTTCTTGTGGATGACGCCGATGCCGCCCTGCTGCGCAATGGCGATGGCGAGGCGGCTCTCGGTGACGGTGTCCATCGCCGCCGAGCAGAGCGGGATGCGCAGCGAGATCGTGCGCGTGAACCGCGTCGAGGTGTCGGTCTCGGCCGGCAGCACGTCCGAGCGCGCGGGCACTAAGAGCACGTCGTCGAAAGTCAGTCCCTCTTCCAAGTCAGGCGTGAGCATGATGAAAACTCCAGATGAGTGATAGTAATTGAAAGTCCGAGGCCCGGCGCTCGGGGCCGCCCCGCGGGGCCGGACTCCGGGCGGCGAACCTCGAACATCGAATCATCCTCTACTGCAAAAATTGTCGGTAGTTTTCTCTCGTAATGACCCAGCCCTGCCCGGCGTTGAGCGTCGTGTCGGTCGGGACGCGGGCCGGGCTGCCGTTGATCGTCACTTCCAGCGCGGCGACCTTGCTCCGGGCGTACTTCAGCGTCAGCTTCTGCTGGGCCGAGAACTCACGCGTGTCGTTGGCCGCCAGCGTCACGCCCGGGTTGTTCCTGTCCGGCTCGTCGTCCACCAGGGCTTTGAGCCAGACCTCCTCCAGGGCCTTGACTCTGACGGTCAGCCGGTCAGGGTCGGGCTGCGGCGCGCCCGGGGCGGCGGCGGGCGCTTGAGTGGCGGCGGCGGGCGTCGGGGTCGGGGTGGCC
>JALZHT010000241.1 GCA_030860645.1 Acidobacteriota bacterium | reverse complement strand
GTCGAGAGTGGCGCGCCGCCGAACAGGTCAATGCAGCCGACCGGGATGAGCGTGAATGCCATTCGTCAGCTTGTATGATTGATGCGCTACTTCCCGGCGGCTGATTTCTGCGTTAGATGGCTGTTAAACCATATTGAGATTATAATCAGGGCTGGGAGGTTAATAGATGAATTACAAAGTGCTTATACATGAGTCCGAGGAAGGCTTTAGCGTTTCCTGTCCTGGGCTGCCGGGCTGCTGGTCTCAAGGTGATACAGAAGAAGAGGCGCTGGAAAATATCCAAGATGCCATTAAAGAGTATCTTGCTGCGGTTGATGAGTTGGTGAAAGGTGAAAACGTCAGGGAGATCGAGGTGACAGTTTAGCTGTGCCGAAGATTCCCGGCATCAATCACCTTGATGCAGTCAGAGCATTGGAGAAGGCTGGCTTCCGCATCATTCGGCAGGGGAAGCATATCGTCATGTCAGATGGAGTCCGCATCCTCACGATCCCGCGTCACAATCCGGTGAATGCATTTACGATGGGCGGTATTGTGCGCGATGCCGGCTTGAGGGCTGAAGAATTCAAGAAGTTGCTCTAAAGATGCACGCCATCTAACAACTCATTCAACCCGACCCCGCGATAGCGTGCTTCTCATGGTTCTTCCTTCGGTTTATCTTGTGTGCTGCTCGTGCGGGGCAGGTTAATTCGGGCGTTAGACACGCTCGGTAATTCTATTATACTATTATATTAAGACCTGCCAGCTATAGCATTCTAGGAGAAACTTATGAGCCGCATTCTACTTCTGTGCTTCACCTCGATTATGGCCTTGGTATGTTCCCCGGCAACTCTCCGTGCTGATCAAATTGGCTTCGCCACTTTGAGCAACGAAGTCGGATCACCCGTCATTGCAAATCAGGTGAGACTTACAGTCGAGTTCGGATCGAGTGTTTCTGGCCCGCCGGTCGCTACTGTCTTTGATGTCGTTGTTGGCCCCACAGACGTAGGCCGGACGTTTTCGCTCAGTTCCGGCCCCGAGTTCGAAGCCGCCGCCCGGTTTCTCACTGACGGGGTAAACGGGGGTATCGGCTTCTTTAGTTCCTTCGTAACCGGTGGAGGGGGCGGTGGAAGTCGTTCTGAGGCTTTTCGCTTCTTTGGCGATGCATCAGGATCAGGCCGCGTTGATTTTGCGGGGTTTGAGATCACCTCCCTAGACTTTCGGCTTGATGAGTTAATCCTGGATAGCCCTGGCACAAACCCGAGCGGAAATGGAATATGGACTGATTTAAGTGTACGTAGCGTGTTAACGGTGAACGGGCGGCCAGCAGTTGCGACGCCAGTGCCCGAGCCGGCCACCCTTTGTCTGATGGGTTTGGGGCTCGTCGGGTTCTACGTTGGGGGAAGGACTCGTGCAAGACGGAGAGCACCGCCCGTGCTTGGAAAGTAAAGGCAGGCCAGGATCATCGAGAGTTGTTGCCGCGGCCTAACAACGGCAGGCACCCGACCGCGAATCAACATTAATTCCACTTGCGACACTTGCCGCCTGTTATCCAATCTGTACAGCCTCACGCTACGTTTACTTGCTGGCCCCCTGCCGCCGCTACGTTGATTTGAACTTTAGGCTTTGCCAGCTTCCGCACCTTAGCCAGAGCCTCGCACGCCCGGTTAAATCGCTTCTGCGCCTCAGTCAGCCGCCGCTCGTAGTGCTCGGCGAAGTCTATCCGGTAGGAGCCCGACGTGCGCTCCGAATAAAGTCGCTCGACCATGCCGAGCCGGACGTGACACAGCACCGCATGTTCTATCAGCACCCGCTCGGCCGCTGACGCCTCCGCATACCCTAAGTCTTGCTTTAGAAGCTCCGCGCCGTGCTTCACGCTGGCCTTCCTGAGATAGCCGTTCGGGTAGCCGCCGCCGAAGGCGAGGCGGAAGGCGTCCTCCGTCTGGTCGCCGTCTCGTCGCCACCAGTCGGCTTCGGCGGCGAGCTTCGCGTCCACGTACGCGCGGGCCTCGGCCGAGGGGAAGTCTTTAGCCATCGCCTCGCAGAGCAGGCGGGCGTCGCGCTCGCGCACCTCCTCACCGCCCTTCCCCCAACGGCCCATTGCGTGAAAATTGCGCGAAGCTATTCACACGCATTAACGGAAGGGCGGGCGCTAGAGTGCCTAACGCCCACCTTTAACGGCCATTGGCGTCCATTCATACCACCGGCCCTTAAAGGTTTGTTAAGAGAGGTAGGTGAGAACGGGGTGGTATTATTAAAGAGTTACAGCGGGAGTCCCGATGCCGAGAGCGCGAACGCTGTGCGAAGCCCCCCGAATAGCAGCCGTTCGAGGCTGTCCGAAGCGGTTCCTGCCGGATATGGTCGCCGGCGTCACATTCAGCCAGAAGTAATGAAGGGGTAATGCCTGGCGTTGAGCTGCCCGACGAGGTTTCCGAAATCAATCGGGCACGTCGGTCATCGCTGGCTTCGCCCCGGCGCGGTCTCGGCCAGCAGCGCGTCGAGTTTCGCCGCCTTCTCCGGCGACCGCCTCCGCAACTCCCTCTGCTCGGCGAGCGCCGCGCGGCGCTCGCCGAGCAGCACGTACGACACGGCCAGGTTGTACCTCGCCTTGATGAAGTCGGGCCGCTCGGCGAGCACCCTCTTGAAGGCCGCGACCGCCTCGCCGTGCCGGCCGAGTTGCGAGTAGGCCGCGCCCGCCAGGTAGGTGAAGTCCACCTCCGGGCTTTCAGCCGCCACCAGCCCGGCCAGGGCGCGCGTAAACAGCTCGGGCGCGGGCCGTTTAAGCCCCTTCCGGGCGATGCCTAAATAGTAGAGCGTCTCGCCGTCCTCGGGCTTGAGTTGTAGCGCCCGCTCGCAGGCGGCGGCCGCCGCCGCGAACTGCCCGAGGTCGTTATAAGCGCGGCACATGTTCGTGTGTGCCATCTGGTTCGACGGGTCGAGTTCCGCGCCGCGGCGCGCGGCGTCGAGCGACTCGCGGTGCTGGTCGGTCATGCTGTAATACCAGCTCAGGTTGACGTAGCCGACGGCGAAGTCCGGCTTGACGCGCACGGCCTCGCGGGCGGCGGCGATGGCCTCGTCGTAACGGTCGAGGTTGTAGTAGGTGCTCGACAGGCTGGCGAAGCCGTCGGGCAGGTCGGGCCGCACGCGGGCCGCCGCGCGGTACTCTTCGGCGGCCTCGGCGAAGCGCCGCATCTGGTAGAGGGCGTTACCGGCCCCGTAGCGGGCGCCGGCGTCCGAGGCGTCGTGGCGGGCGGCGCGGCGGTAGGAGGCGAGACCCTCCTCAAGGCGGCCGAGTCCGACCTGCGCGTTGCCGACGAGAGTGTAGACGCCTTCGGCCCCGGGCCTGGCCCGCAGCACTTGCAGGTACAGGTCGAGCGCCTCCTGGAAACGCCCGGCCTGCTCCAGTTCGACGCCCCGCCTCAGAAGGGCTTCGGCCTCGTCTTGCGCGGCACCCGCGGCGCGCGCCGCCGCGGGGAGCGTGGAGAAAAGCAGCGCCAGGCAGAGGGCGACTCTAAACTTCATATTCATAAAAAAGTCCTCCTGATAAGAACGCGAGAAAAAGGCCGCATTCAATCCCACTCACTGCTTCCGCCCGATGGCGAACAGGCTCGCCGACGAGCGCACGTACATGACGCCGTCCGACAGGGCCGGGGTCGCCATCAGCAGCTCCCCCATCGAGTTCGTCGCGACGAGGGTGAACTTCCGGCCGGCCGCGACGACGAGCATTTCCCCGTCCTCGTTCGAGAGGTAGAGCTTGCCGTCGGCGGCCACCGGCGACGCGCTGAAGCCGCTGCCGACGAGCGGCAGTCGCTGCCGGTAAAGCTCCTCGCCGGTTCGCAGTTCGTAGGCGTCGAGGAGGCCGTTGTTGGAGAGCACGTAGAGGATGCCTTGATAGACGAGCGGCGTCGGCATGTACGACCCGCGGCCCGTGCGGCTCCACACGACGGCCCCGCTGCTCGCCCGACCCTCGGGCAAGGTCAGGTCGCCGCGCGCCCCGGCCCGCACGACGAAGATCGGCCGCTCGGGCGCGCGGCCGCTGACGACGACGAACATGTCTTCGGCGAAGACGGGCGTCGGCGCCGTGATCTTCGAGCTGCGCCCGAGCCGCCACAGCTCCCGCCCCGTCCGGGGGTCGTAGCCGCGGATGTAGTTGGACGCGTTCGCGACCAGTTCCGGGCCTCTTGATGTCAGCGCGACGGTCGGCGTGCCCCACGACGGGAGTTCGTCGCGCTCGGTCTTCCACACCGTCTTGCCGGTGTCGGCGTCCAGGGCCAGGATGAATGAATCGTCCTGGGTGTCGCACTGGAGGATGACGAGGCCGTTCCAGATGATGGGCGAGCTGGCCGAGCCCCATTCGTACGTCGGGATGTCGTAAGCGCCGAAGTCGAGCCGGCCCAGGTCGACCTTCCAGAGGAAGCGCCCGTTCACGTCGTAGGCGTGGACGCCCTGCGAGCCGAACCAGGCCACGACGACGCGGCCGTCGGTGGCGGGAGTCGAGTTGGCGTAGGTCGCTTTGATGTGGCGCTTGTCGAGTGGCACGCCCTGGTGGGCGGTGCGCTCCCAGAGGATTTTGCCGGTGCGCTTGTCGAGCGCGTACAGCACCCACCGGTGGCGCGAGCGATCTTTGGAGGCGTCGCCGTCGCCGTACAGGCCAGGCCGGAAGTTCGCGTTCGGTTCACTGCTGACGGCGCTCGTGACGAAGACTCGGTGCCCCCAGACGACGGGGCTGGAGTGCGCGAGGCCGGGGATCGGCGTGCGCCAGAGAATGTTCTCGCCCGTCTTGCCGTCCCAGCGGTCGGGCAGATTCTGCCGCTCGGCTATCCCCGAAGCCTGCGGCCCGCGGAAGGAGGGCCAACTCCCCGCCGGGGAGTTCGGCTCCGGGCGCGCGGGCGGGCGCGCGCCGGCCGTCCTCACGAAGCGGCGCGCGGCCGTGTTTTTAACCCCCGCGGCGGGCGACCAGGTGCTGCGGTCGAGGATCATCCGACGCGGCGTGCAATCGTCCGAGACGAGGTCGAAGCTGACTCGCTTACCGGCCACCCGAACCCGGTATCGCCCGGGGCCGCCGCAGCCTTCGGGGCCGCCGGACGTGGACAACTCGATCTCATCGCCCTTGCTCTTCCAGTCGCCGCCCAGGGAGGGCCAGCGGTCGCCCTCCAGCGTGAACGTGCCGCCGGAATGGAACCGCGCGACGAAGACGCCGAACGTCAGGGGGTCGGACGGAATCTGCACGTCCGTCTGCCGGCCCGCGGCCGACGGCCTTGAGGCGACGGCGGCCACGACTGCGGCGGCGAGCGCCAGCGCGAGACCGAGCCTTTGACAATCCATTCTTTTGATGTGCATCGCCACCCACCTTCCGCTGTCGGGGCGGCGGGCGCGGGCCGCGGTCAGGTGTCGC
>JALZHT010000914.1 GCA_030860645.1 Acidobacteriota bacterium | reverse complement strand
GGCCTGCCGTGGCCCGCGCTCGGGCGGAGCGACAACGGCTTCCGCCTCTTCCTCGGCAACCACTGGCTCGACGCCGCGGGCCGCGTCCTCGTCAACGACGACGCGCGCGCCGCCCTCCCCTTCGACCTCGCGCCCGGCGAAGAGGCCGAAATCCCGCTCGTCGTCCGCGCCCCGGCGGCCGGCGAGTACGTTCTCGAAGTTGACCTCGTGCAGGAGTCGGTCTCGTGGTTCGGACTGAAAGGCTCGGCGACCCTGAAACAGAAGGTGACGGTCGAGCCGTGACGACGCCCGCACAGCAGGCCCGGCGCGGCGTGAATCCATGGCCCGGAGTCATCACCTGCGCCGCGGCGTTCGCGGTGCTCGCCATCCACACGCGCCGCTACCTCCCGTTCATCTCCGACGACGCGCTGATCTCGCTGACCTACGCCAAGCGACTCTTGCAGGGCCACGGGCTGACGTGGAACGGCGGCGCGCACGTCGAGGGCTACTCGAACCTGCTGTGGGTCTTGTGCGCGGCCGCGCTCGGCGCGCTCGGCGTGGACTTGATTGACGCCGTCCGCGTGCTCGGCTTCGCCGGGATGGGCGCGGCGATGGCGGCCGTCGTCTACGCGAACCCGCCGGAGGATTTGAAGACGGCCCTGCCGACGCTCATCGCGCTCCTCTTCCTCGCGCTCTCGGGCACGTTCGCCGCGTGGACGATTGGGGGCATGGAGCAGCCTTTGGTGGCGGGCCTCCTGGCGTGGGCCGTCGTGCTCGCCTACCCGCGTCTCGAAGGAAGAGACGCGGGCGCGAAGCAGATGCTCGCGCCCAGCCTCCTACTCGCGCTGCTCTGTTTGACGCGGCTCGACGGGCCGGTCTTCACGGCCGCCTTTGTCGCCGCGATTTTTCTCGTCGGCGGGTTGAACCGCGACTCGCTGCGCAAGGCTGGCGGGCTGGCGCTGCTGCCCGCCCTGTTCACGCTCGGCCAGCTCGCCTTCCGCCTCGCGTACTACGGCGAGTGGATTCCCAACACGGCGCTCGCCAAGTTCAACCCTTCGGGCAAGCACGCGCTCGACGGCTGGGGCTACCTGCGCGCGGGAGCGCCCGCGGTCACCCCGCTCCTCGCGCTCGCCGCCCCGGCCGCGTTCGTCTGCCTCAGAGACAACTCCCGGCGTGCGCGCGCCGCCCTCATCCTCGTCAACTTCGCCGCGTGGGCGGCCTACCTCGTCGCCATCGGCGGCGACATCTTCCCGGCGTGGAGACACTTCGTGCCGCTCCTCCTGCTGCTCGCGCTGCTCCTGGCCGAGGGCGGGGCGTGGCTCGCGCGGCGCGTGGACGGCCGGGTGTTCGCGGGCGTGGTGCTAGCGGCCGCGCTCGCCCTCGTCCCCTTCGCCTTCCTACAGTACAAAGACGAGGAGAACTTCCGCGCCATCTCGGAGCGCTGGGAGTGGGACGCCGAGGTCGTCGGCACGATGCTGAAGAAAGCCTTCGGCCCGCAGCAGCCGCTCGTCGCCGTTGACCCGGCGGGCGGGTTGCCCTTCTGGTCGGAGTTGCCCGCGCTCGACATGCTCGGCCTCAACGACTACTACCTGCCGCGCCACCCGCCGCCCGACCTCGGCCAGGGGCCTATCGCGCACGAACTCGGCGACGGCCAGTACGTCTTAAATCGCCGGCCCGACCTCGTCATCTTCCTGCTCCCGACCGGCAACGACAGCGGGTACTTCCTGAGCGGCCGGCAGATGCAGCAAGACCCGCGCTTCTTCCGCGACTACACGCTCGTCCGCTTCGAGGGGCGCGAGCCTTACACCGTCACCGCGCGTATCTGGGTCAGGAAGGAGAGCGAGCGCATCGGCATCCGCCGCGAGCAAAACGCCGTCTCCGTCCCCGGCTTCCTCATCTGCGACAACCAGACGAGCATCGCCCGCCTCGGCGCCGACGGACGCCTCGTCGTCCCTGCCTCGCAGGAACAGCCCGCGCGCCTCAACAACTTCATGCTCCCCGCGGGCCGCTGGCGCGTCGAGGCCGAGGCGTCGCCGCCCGCGCTTCAACTGCGCGTCTCTCAATCGCTGGAAGGG
>JALZHT010000240.1 GCA_030860645.1 Acidobacteriota bacterium | reverse complement strand
CCTCGACGCCGCGCCGCGCGGCCTCGCGCGCGAGGAAGGCGTCGAAGCGCGCGCGGTCGAGATGCCACCCGGAACCGCGCGTCGAGTAGATGAAGTGATTTTCCCGGAGGAGCGCATCCCCCCAGGCCGCCGCGACGCTGTGCGCCGGGCGGTGCCCCTCGTCCTCGAACGCCTTCAAGACGCCGAGCTGATCGAGGAGGGGGCGCGCCACCGCCGGCAGCACCTCGCCGGCGCGCGGCCGGTCGTAGGCCGAGGCTTCGACCAGCACCGACGAGAGCGCGGGGGCGTGCGACCGGAGTGAAAGCGCCGTGGCGCAGCCCGCCGGCCCGCCGCCGAGGATGACTACGTCGCGGAGTTGCAGGCTTGATTCCTCAGTCCTGGCGGGCGGCGTAAAAGGACGCGACCGCGCCGGCGGGGGAAGTCCCGCCGCCCGCAGACTTGTGCGCCACCGTCCGCGTGACGGAGCCGACGATGGCCGGGCGTTGCAGCGAGGCGTTGCTGTTCGGCCAGACCGGCACCAGCCAGCCGACGTAGTCGTAAACCCACTCCTCGCCCGAGACGAGGCCGCGCCCCTGGAAGCGCACCTGCATCGGCGAGCCGTACGCGCGCGACCCGTGCAGGGTCAGAGACCAGCCGGGGCCGCCGATGCTCCCTTTCAAGACCTGCGGCTCCGCCTCCTCGATGACGATGGTGCCCCTGCCGAATTCCAACTGATCGAAATCCTGGTCAACGTCGGGGTCGTTTAAAAGACTGCGGTACGTCCACGTCCCGACGAAAGGGTTGTCGCTCATCTTCACTCCTCGGTGCGCTCGACGCTGATGTATTTAAAATCCGGCGAGGGCGAGTCCAACGCCTCGTCGCTCAGGTAAGGATTTCTGACGACGAAGCCGAGCTTCGCCCACTCCGTGACCATCTTCAGATCGCCCGCGTTGGTCTGCGGGACGCCGCGCGACCAGTTCAGGTACTTGAGCTGCGGCTGGCCCCCGCTGAAGCCCACGACCTCGTAGGTTTGCAGCGGCCGGTGCGCCGGCCACCAGAGCGTCTGCCAGACCTGCTCTTCGAGCTTCATCCACGGGTCGTCCTGCTTGTCGGGGTTGATGTTGTTCCACTGCTCGTAGGTGACGTTGATGTCCTGGATCGAGCACTCGTTGAAGTCCGACTGCCAGGGGAGCGCCATCTGCTTCGTCAGGTCGCCGGGCTGCAAACCCGTCTCGTAGTCGCTGTCCTGGCTGAGCGCGTCGCCGGTCGAGGAGACGTAGTCGTCCGGGGAGATGGTGCGGGCGGTGGCTCCCATGTTGGCCTGCGCGGCGGTCTGGCGGAAGTTGGAGAAGGCGGGGTCGGCCTTGAGGCGGAAAGGCTCTTTGTAGACGGAAGGGTTGCGGATGATCCAGCCGACCTCGCCGCCGGGGCAGAACGCGCCGCCGAGCAGGTTCATCAGCACGCCCTGGTCGAGGTCGCGACCCGTCCGGTTGACCCAGTTCGCGTAGGGGTCGAAGGTGGGCGGGTCTTTGAGCCAGCCCTCGCGCTCCTCGTTGTAGAACTTCCCCTCGGCCCACTGCCGCAGGATGTAATGCTGGTAGTCGGTGAGGCGCAGGAATTTCGAGGGGACGTGGTTCGTGAGCGGGTTGTCGCCGGCCAGCAGCGGCATCAAAGGCAGGTTGAACATGCGGTTGTTGGGCCGGCCGCCGAGGCGGAAGGCGTTCTCCTCGCCGGGCTGCCGGAGCAGGTTGAAGAGGTACATCCGGTAGACGCGGTAGAAGTCGTAGGTGTACGACTCGCGGGCGCTCTCGAAGCGGTCTTCGAGGAGCTTGCCCGTCCGGAACTCTTTGACGTAGCGCTCGAACGAGTCCTCGATGGGCCGCGGCGTGTCCGTCTCCGCCGGCGCTTCGGGCGGGGCGCGGCGCTCCAACGCCCGCGCGACGAGGGCCTTGCGCAGGCCCGGCTCCTGCGAGACCTCCTCGCGCAGCGAAGCCTCGATCTGCCCGATGCTCTCCTGGAGGGCGGCTTTCGCCTCGTCGTACCTCTTCTTGAAGTCGTCGCCTTCGGGGGCTTCCAGCGCGCGGGCGTAAATGTCTTTCCAGTTTTTCAGGTAGAGGTCGGCGTCCTTTTCCTGCCGGCCTTCGGGGTAGACGGCCTCGGCGAACTGGCTGAGGGCGTCGCGGAGCGCCTTCCGGATGTCCTGCTTGTGGAGGGCGCGGACGAACCCGCGCTCCATCGCGTGGGATTTCGTCTTGAGCCACTCGTCGAGCAGGGCGAGCGTCGGCTCTAGCTCGTCCATGAAGAGCGCGCCCGAGTGGTGGTCGCGGGCCGCTCCGAGCTTGGCCTTGCCCCAGGCGGTCTCGTTGACGAAGGGCGGCACCGACAGCTTGGCCGGGTCGAAGTTCCCCCGCTCCGTCTGGTTGTGCGGGTAGTTCGACTGTTCGAGGACGTTCGTGAGGTGGGTCATCTCGTCGGCCCGGAACAGGATGGGCCAGATGTCGCGGTAGAACCAGGGCTTGTAATCGGGGTTCCATTCGAGCCGCCCGGTCTTCCAGTGCAGCAGCGCGGCGGTGTCCTGGGGGTTGATGCGCTGCGGGTCGCCGAACGTCCCCGTCTCGCCGTAGATGTCGGTGCGGTAGGCGAACTCGCGGACGGCGAGGTCGTAGACCACGTCTTCGAGGGTGACGATGTCGAGAATCTCGGGCACGTAAGCGGGGTAGCCGACGACGACCCACGCCGGGTACTCGACATCAATGAAGCGGAGGCGGCCGACCTCCTCCGAATACATCACGAGGCGGGCCATCACCACCCCGTCGGAGGTGTCGTCGAACCAGCCGTCATTGTTGGCGTAGTCTTCGATCCGCGGGTGGCCGAGGCCGCTGTAGGCGGAGCCGGAGTTGCCGTGCCCGCCGAGGACGAGCAGGCGGCCGGCCGAGTCGACCTTGAGTTCGCCGAGCGTGGCGATGGAGTTCGGGGTCAACTCGGGCGGGAAGGTCGGGGCGTAAATGTCCGTGCGGTGGCGGCTGAAGGAGGCGCTGCGGCGGTCGGTCGCGTTCACGACGCGGGGGCCGGGGTCAATGATGAGTTGCTGGCGCGCCTCCGGGTCGGTGATGTCGGCGTTGCGCCGCTGGTGTGTGTCGCCGTAGCCGCGCTCGCCGGCGAGGGCGTCGAACTCGTACCAGACGGCCTTCTTGTTCGCCAGGTAGACCTGCCACTGGATGTCCACGAGCACGCCGTGGTTGCCGCCGCCCTTGACGGGGTCGCCGATCTTGAGCGGGCGGCCGGCGGGGCTTTCGTCGTCGTAGACGTAGACGTGGAAGCGCGCCGCCTGCCGCTTGATGCGCCCCTGCGCGTCCTTGAACTTCGTGACCGTGACTTCGGTCGTGCCGTCGGGCGAAAGCCGCGCGTCGCCCTGCGCGTCGCAGGCGACGGGCAGGGCGGCCGGCTTCTCGGGCGAGATGCAGAACTCCGCGGGGCTGTCGCCCAGGCGGGCGATGCCGATGCCCGGGTGGATGCGGTAGGCCGTGGCCGGGACGCTGTTCGTGCTCATGCGGTTCCTCTCAGTCCAGGAAGTTGAGGGAGACGCCTTCGAGGCGCAGCAACTCCGCGTCCTCTTCGTAATCCACGCCGATCACGACCAGCGTGATCTGGACGGTCTTCGCGCCGCGCTCGAACAGCCGCCGGGCGCACCCGGTGACGTTGACGCGGTGGTTGCGGGGCGTGTTGTGGTCGCGCGGGCGGAGGTCGTAGTCGCGGCGGCGGGGCGGCGGGGTGTCGCAGTGGCCCGGCCCCCCGTAGCAGTCGCCGTGGCCGAAGACGGCCAAGTAGCCGGCGTAGTGCTCGTCGTCTATGGGCGTGGCGGCGTCGGCGTCCGGCAGGTTGAGGAAGACCCTGATGAAGCACGAGCGGGGCAACTGCGGGACGCGGTGCAGCCGCACTTCGGCCTCGTTGAAGGTGTCGCGCACCAGCTCCGGCACCTCGATCTTCGTCGAGACGAAGCGGCCGACCGGCACCTCGGCCCCGACCGGGATGATGCAGGTGCTCTTCACGTACTCGTAGCCGAAGCGGTACATGTCGAGCGTGTCGCGGGCGGTGTAGCTCCAGGGGGTGAGCACGGCGTCGAGGTCGGCCGGGTTGGACTCGGGGTGCAACTGCTGCCAGTCCCACCACAGCCGGTCGACGTTGGCGTGCACGGGCCAGAAGACGGGGTCGTAGGCGGCGGTCAGGTTACTGAACATGTCGCCGAACGGCGGCTGACTGTACAGGTCTTCCCGCTTGTGGAACTTGCGCCCGGCGACCCGCACGGCCCTGTTCCGGTCGCGCGGCGTCGGGACCTGCCCTTCGGCCCGCGGCGTCGCGTCCGGCTGGTACAGGTTCATGCCGCCCGTCCAGATGTGGAGCGTGTTATGCGGGTTCTGGTCGAGGAAGCCGAACGCGTCGTTGTAGAGGCTCCCGCCGCCGAAGTCTCGGAAGGTGCGCAGACACATGATCTGCCGCACGTCTTCGGCGGACGGGTAGTGGTAGTGAATCACCTGGTTGATCGTCCCCCCTTTGTACTCGCCGGGGTAGCGCAGGGGATACCAGAGCGCGTTCGCGTCGAGGAGCGCGTCCACGAAGCGGTTGCGGTACTCGCCGTGCGTGTACTCCTCGCCGATCAACTCCGCCACACGCGCGAAGAACTGGGTGAGCGTCGGGAAGGCGGGGTCGAGTTTGCCGGGCGGGCGGACGAGGTCTTCGAGTTTGGCGGCCGGGATGCCGTGCTTGTCGAGGAACCTGAGCGAGTCCTCGGTCAGGTAAGCCTGGAAAGCCTTCGGGATTCTCCAGCCCTTGTCCGGCTGCGCCGGCCGGTACTGCGGCATGACCCAGTCCCAGTAGGGCATCGTCACGTCCGGGTAGTGATCCTGTAGCGCCTGCTCGAACTCATACAGGTAGATGCGGTGCCAGGTCAGGAAGCGCTCCCAGCCGTGCTGGCAGTGGTTCTGGTGGATCAGCGCGAGGTTGTTGTAGTTGCGGCTGTCTTCCGGCCACTTGTTCAGCTCGTAGAGCGCGCGCAACGCCTGGCGCAGCCTCCCGACCTGCGACTCGTCCATGCAGTCTATGTTCATGCGCTGCTTCGGCTCGCCGCGCCGGAACTTGTACTCGCCCGCCGCCGCCGGGCGGAACTCGTGTCTCGCCCGCCGCAACTCCACGAGCGGCGCGACCGCGCGCGGCGTCTGCTCGGTTTTGATCGCGGCCACGTCGAAGTTGAAGGCGTGCCCCTCCTCGCGCTCCTCGGACGGACAGCCGTCGTCGATCCAATCGCTGATGAACTGAATCTGCTCGGGCGCGACCGGGCCGCCGCCCCACGGGAGCGGCGGGAGCTGCGAGCCGTCGAACGGCGGCTCACCCCGCAACCCCTGCAC
>JALZHT010000239.1 GCA_030860645.1 Acidobacteriota bacterium | reverse complement strand
CCCGTGGTCTGCGCGCGGGCCGTAAGGCCCGCGCCGGCCGCCGCCAGCGCGGCGACGAGCAGGGCCCTCGTCATCAAAAGGTGCTTCCTCATCTGTCGTCTCCTCCTCTCCCGGCCACGCGGGCCGTCGGCCAGTCAACGAGGCCGATCTCCTTCACGATTTTTTCGGGCGCGAGCGAGCCGGGGCAGCCGGCCCAGAGCGTCAGCGGCTCGTTGCCCCAGCGCAGCATCCCGATGTGGTTCGACTTGTTGGCGTCGCGCACGGGGTCGCGGTCTATGAAGCCGAGCTTGCGGCGCAGCAGCTCCACGTCCTTCGGGTCGCCGGTGAGGAACTGCCAGCCCGGCCCCACCTTGTACGCCTTCGCGTAGCGGTTGAGCGTCTCCGGCGTGTCCTCCTCCGGCTTCAGGGTGATCGAGTACATGAAGATGTCTTTGCCCACGCGGTCTTTGAGCAGCTTCTGCACCTTCACGAGGTTCGCCGTCGTCCCCGGACAGATGCCCTCGCACTTCACGTACATGAAGTTGATGAGGACGATCTTGTCTTTAATCAGGTCGTCGTAGAACCTGACCTTCTTCCCCTCGTGCGTGGTGAGCACCACGTTCGGGAAGCTGCGCCCGGCAAGCTTCTCGCGCGGCGTCTTCATCCGCTTCTTCTCGCCGCCCGACGACGGCGCGGCGTGCCCCCCGTGCGTGAGGGCGGCCCCGAAGAGGAGTGCGACCCCGGCGAGCCCGGCGAGCGTTCTCCTACACATGCTTCTCATGTTCCGGCCATCCTTTCCGCGCCCGCGGCCGAACGAGCGCCGCGGGCGCGCTAGCCTTACGGGTTCGTCTTGTTGTCGCCCGCGCCTTCGACGATCTCCCAGATGAGCATCATCGCGTGGTCCTCGTGGACGACGTTGTGGCAGTGGAACGGGTAGCGGCCGACGAAGTCGCGGAAGCGGAAGAACGTCTTCGTCTGCATGTTGTGTTCGAGACGAATCACGTCCTTGCGCCCGTTCTGCACAAGCCCCGTCGAGGCCGGCGGCGCGCCGTTAATCGAGAGGAACTGGAACTCCTCGAAGTGGATGTGCGCCGGGTGCTGCCACCCGCCCGAGCTGTTGTTGACGACCCAGTGCTCGACCGAGTTCTTCCCGACCTGGAGGCGCACCTCCTGGCACTCGGGGTCCATCGAGCGGCCGTTGATCGTCCAGTTGCCGTTCGAGCGGTCGAAGTTGAAGGTGCGGGTGATACGCGGCGTGGCCGTCTTGTCCGGCAGGCCGTAGAAGCGCGTGATGGTCGCCGGGTCGACGCTGTAGTCGGGGACGGGCGGCAGGTCAACGACGATCTTGAGGATGAGGTTGCCCTGGCCGGCGGGGAGCACCTTGCCCGTGGGGCCGCGCCCGTCCTCCTGTTCGAGCCTGTTCTCGATGTAGAGGGTCTTGCCGGCGTACTTCGAGAAGTCAATGACGACGTCGGCGCGCTCGGCCACCGAGATGCGGACGCTCTCGACCTCGACGGGGCGCTCCAAGAGGTTCCCGTCCGTGGAAATCTGGTGGAACTTGATCCGCTGGTTGAGGTTGTTCGTGTCGGTGAAGAAGAGCTCGTAGAAGCGCGACGGGCCGGCGTCGAGCCAGCGGAAGCGGTAGCGGCGCGGGTGGACGTGCATCACGGGCTGCACCTTGCCGTTGACGAGGAAGCGGTCGCCGAGCACGCCGTCGAAGTTGAAGGTGTCGAAGGTGATCATGCCGTCCTCGTCGTAGAGGTGGTCGCTGAAGAGCATCGGCACGTCGAAGTTACTGTCGTCGCTCACGCCGTCGCCGAACGAAGGCAGGTGGAAGCCGGTCGTCTCGTCGCCGGTGTCGTGGTCGTTGAAGAGCAGGTACATGCCGGCGAGGCCCTTGTAGACGTTCTGCGAGGTGAAGTCGTGCATGTGGTCGTGATACCAGAGCGTTGACATCGCCTCCTGGATGTCGCCGCCCTGATCCTTGTGCGTCGAGAGGACGCCGGCGAGGACATTCGGGTAGTGCTGGTCGTAGAACTTGCCCGGCCCGTAGTAATGGCACGGGTTGCCGTCCGACTCCGAAGGCGTGTGGCCGTTGTGCAGGTGCGTCGTGACCAGATTCTTGCCGAAGCCGCCGTTGTCGGCGGGCAGGTTGTTGCGGTTGCGGACGAGGATGGGCTTCCCGTAGCGCTCGACGTAGAGCGGGCCGGGGACGAGCCCGTCGAAGCCCCAGAGCGGCTGCGGGTCAAGCTCCGGGTGCGTGACGATGTTGGCGAGCCGCTGCTCGACCTCGTAGTACTTGACGGGCGGGAACAGCTTGAGGGCCTGGTGGTCGATGGTGCGCCCCTCGCCGCCGGCGATGTTAGGGACGACGGACGGCAGCGGGTTCAGCGCCGTCGTGACCGGCTGCTTGACCGTCATGCGGGTAAAGGGCTGGCTCCAAGGGGTCATCGGCGGGCTGCTCGGGCCGCTGCCGCTGCCGCTGTCGTAGAGGAGGCGGCCGGCGCTGCCGCGCGCGCGCACGCTCAGGCCCGACTTGGCGATGAGCAGGCCGGCGCCTGTCAGCAGCCCCATCTTAATCATGTCGCGCCGGCTCAGGCCCGCCGCGATGATCTCGCGCCGGTTTTTGGCCGCGTTCCGCTTCTCCTTCTCCGCCCTCCGATTGATCTTCGAGATGTTCGCCATGGCGTGTTCTCCTTCTGAATCCTCACAGAGACGACCCTTCGGGTCTGAAAAAATGTAGAGGAGCCCCGGGGCCTCGGGCCGGAGCACGAAGCCGCACGCGGAATGCTTCCCGGTCTACCGTGGAAACGGGCCGAAGCTACGGCCCCGGATGTGTGTCGGCGACGGTCGCCGCTCGTCGGCCGCCGGCCCGCACCCCTCCCCCCTTTCACGCGCCGCGCGCGTCAGGGGCGCGGGCCGTTCGCTGGCGTCAGGCCGCGCGAGTCAGGCGCGAGTCGCTTGGACAACCCGGAGGCTTACGAAGACCTCACGGCCCGGACTCACGCGGCCCGGACGCCGCCCGGCGCGCTCCGTGCGAGGGGCGCGCCGGGCCGTGTCGCGGCCTAGTCGCACCAGTCGCCCGACTGCTGGAGGCAGACGAAGTTGTTGCCGAGCGCCGGGAAGACCGGCGTGCCGTCGGCGCGCTTCACGTCGCGGATGAAGGCGTCCTTGCGGATGAAGCCGTCGCGCGGGTCTTCGGGGATCGGGCAGATGACCCAGCGGAAGACGCCGTCGTCAACGGGGCGCGTGCGCAGCTCGACGAGGCCCTTCGCGGCGAGGTTGTCAATCTGCGACGGGCTGGTCAGGATGGCCGTGCCGTCGAGGTCGCGGCCGTTGGTGGCGGCGATGGGGTCGAGTTCCTTGCGCCCCTCGGCCGTGAAAGCCTTCGGCGTGTAGACGACCCAGACGGCGACCCAGAGGCCGAGCGGGTCGTTCGAGAAGTAGCCGTCGCGCGTGTCGAAGACGTTGTCCTGCCGCTTGTTCGGGAGGAAAGGGTCGAGGATGGAGCCGTTCGACGCCTTCGGGAAGATGAAGACGCGGAAGCGCTCGGCCGTATCAAAGGCGGCCTGGCCGCGCGCGGTCAGTTGGCCCGCGGCGTTGCGCTCGAAGCTCGTCGAGTTCAGCACGCCGAAGATGTTGGCGTAGGTCAGGCCGCTGGTGCCGGTCGTGCCGGGCGTTGACTCGATGGTGCGGACGTTGGTGCGGTTCGGGTCGGTGTTCGTGTCGTCAATGACGAAGTCGCCGGCGCGGCCCGCGGTGCCGACGCGGAGGACGATGTTCTCGGGCACGATGCCCTGCGAGCGGTAGACGGCGTCGGTGAAGTCGAAGGGCGAGGTGCCGAGGTCGGTGCCGCCGCCCGCCAAAGCGGTCGGCCCGAGGTTGAGGCCGGACATCGCCGCCAGCGCCAGCGCGAAGACGGCGAGCCAGAGTGTCCACTGGGAAATCTTCTTGCTAGTTCTCATGGTGGGTCGGTTCTCCTTTGTGTTTGAGGTCTGTTGTCGCTCGATTCCGGTTTCGCGGTTGTGGACTTTCGAGAGGGCGCAGCGGGCACACCCCGGCCGAGCCCCCTAGCGGCCCCTTCTCGGGGCCGCGGCAGAAGGTAGGAACTCCGGCCACAGGCCCTCAGCCGAGTGGGAGCCTGTGTGTTACTCGTTATGCCTTGTGCTGATAATTCGGAGCCGCCCGGCGCGGGCGGTGACTCCCCCTTGGACCGCATTGCGGAGGTGGCCGGAGGCGACGGTGCGAGGGCGCTTCCGGGGCGAACGCTTCGGACTCCCGACGTTCTCTCTCTGAATGCGAGGGGGATTATGGGGGGTGGCTGGCGGCGGGTCTGTCAGCGGGCTGACACCTCTGTCAGCCCGCTGACACAAGTGCGAAAAAAGTTTAGAGGCCGGTGAGGAGCACGCCCGCGTAGGTCTGGAGGTCTTTGAGGCACTTGACGCGGACCCAGCCGCGCCCGAGTTCGATGACGCCGCGCCTCTCCATGTCGTTAAGTACGGAAGTCGTGGTCTGGCGGGCGGCGCCGATCAGGCTGGCGACGTCGTGGTGCGTGAGCGGGACGAGGCAGTCGCGGGCCGCCGCGGGCTCGGGGCCGTCCACGGCCAACTCGTGCAGCAGCTCGCAGACGCGCGCCGAGACGGCCTTCGACGTAATGTCGGAGAGCTTCTTCTCCATCCGCCGCCGCCGGTCGCCGACCAAGCGGATGTAGCTCATGGCGAGCTTCGGCCGGCTCATCAGCAGGTTAGTGAAGTCGCGCTTGTCGAAGACCCAGAGCAGCACCTCGTCGAGCGCCTGCGCCAGGTTGCTGCGCGGCACGTCGTCGAGGAGCGCGAACTCGCCGAAGATTTCGCCCGGCTGGATGATGTCGATGGCGATCTCCTTGCCCGAGTCGGAGAGCACGGAGAGTTTGACGCGCCCCTGCTTGAGGACGTAGACGCAGTCGGCGCGGTCACCCGGCACGTAGATGAACTCGCCGCGCGCCAGGCGCAGGCTGCGGGCGTGGGCGGCGACGCGGCTCACTTCCTCGGGGCTGAGGCCCGAAAAAATCTGCGCGCGCCGGCAGTGGGGAGGCTGGTCTGGGTTGCGGGCCTCGCCCGCGCTGCCGGGATCCGAGGCCGACGCGCCGCCCGCCGGTCGGTTCCCGTCGCCGTCGTCGCGAGGGGCTGAGAAGAGGGTCGCTGCAACTGCCATGGCGTTCTACTCCTTATCCTTTATCTGGTAGATGATGTCGGCGAGGCTGAGGCTTCATCGGAGATTTCATCGAGGGCAAGGCTACGGCGCGGCCCGGGAGTAGAGTTCACTCTAAATGCGGCTTGGTGAGTGAGAGCGTGTCCATCCTACAGTAGTCCGCGGGTGTTTGCAAAAAACTTCGTCGCCGCCGGTGCGCGCGGGCAAAGGCCCGCGGCTGCGCGCG
>JALZHT010000014.1 GCA_030860645.1 Acidobacteriota bacterium | reverse complement strand
CGGGCGGGGGCGACCCACGCGCGCCGCGGATGCGGCCGCCCCCGCCGCAGCCCCTCCCGCCGCCGGGCGCGTTCCGGGGCGGGCCGTGCGGAGTTCGGTTCATGGCTGTGCTGAAAGACCCGTGGATGGCCCCCCCGCCGAACGTCGCGTGCGACGAGGGCGAAGTTCACGTCTGGCTGGCTTCATTGGAGCAAGAGCCGCGGGTCGCGCGGGCGTTACATGGCACGCTCAACTCAGACGAGCGGCAGAGGGCGGGCCGGTTCCGCTTCGCCAAAGACCGCGAGCACTTCGTGGTCGCGCGGGGCGTGTTGAGAGACATCCTCGGCCGCTACCTCGGCACCCCGCCCGCGCGCATCGGCTTCTCCTACAGCCAATACGGCAAGCCCTCGCTGGAGGAGGGGAGCGGCGGCGACGGGCGACTCCGCTTCAACGTCGCGCACTCACACGGGCTCGCCCTCTACGCCGTCGGGCGGGGGCGCGAGCTCGGCCTCGACATCGAGTACCTCCGCGACGACCTGGCGGGCCTGGAGGTCGCCGAGCGTTTCTTCTCGCCCCCCGAAGTCGCCGCCCTGCGCGCGCTCCCCGCGGAACTGCGCACGGCCGCCTTCTTCAACTGCTGGACGCGCAAGGAAGCCTACATCAAGGCCCTCGGCGAAGGGCTCTCACACCCCCTGCACCGTTTCAGCGTCTCGCTGATTCCGGGGGAGCCGGCGTCCCTCCTGCACGCCGAAGACGACCCGTCCGCGCTCTCGCGCTGGTGGATGACCGCCCCGCCCATCGCCGACGGCTACGCGGCCGCCGTCGTGGTCGAAGGAGGCGTCGAAAGACTCCGCCGCTGGCGTTGGCACCACCCCGCCCAGAGCAGGCCGGACACCGCCTCCGCCGACCACATCTAGCCGCACGAATCGACGCCGCGCCCGCGCCATCCCCCACCTCGACCTGCCACCCAAGGCGGATTATATCCGAGAAGCTAGAGCGGTTTGCGGATCAGTTCACCTCCCGCTTAGAGGCGGGCCTGGCCCGCCGCTAAACGGTTGTCGGTAAGCTCAAGAGCAAACCGCTCTAGTTCTGTAACGTAAACCCGATTCGGCTTGTGAGGAGTAAGACGAAGCCGTCAAGCCTGCGATGATAACCGCGCGACCTCGCCAAAGCACAGGACGCCGGCGGCGAGCCTGCGCGCTTTTTGATGCGGAGCTAGTCTCGCGCCGGCCGCGCGTCGCGCGCGCGCGCACAGCACGGGTTGCCGGACGCTCCAGCCAGGAACTGCTTTATCTTGCCGCGCGAGGGGCAAACACTGCTTGGGAAAAACTTGGCGTAATGTTTTAAGGTTAGGCGGAGAAGTTTAAGACTACCTGAGTGCATTCGGGCGACTGCAACCGACGTAAATCACTTTAGGTATACTTAGGTATGGTTCAGTAAGCCGGGTTTTCTGGGATTCATAACCCCAAGGTCGGGAGTTCAAGTCTCCCCCCGTTATCCTTTAAACCCAACAGTAGAGCGGGTCGATCACGACTAGGGCGGGGGAGCATTCGAGGATGGCTGCTTCGAGCCGGAGGAGGCCCGCCACGTCGAGCGTGAGCGGCTCGGCGAGCGCCATTCGGACCCGGTGCGGTCGAGCCCCTGTGGTGGGCGGCGCCGGTGGGCGGGGGGTGCGAGGGGGCGCTCGCGGCTTGCCTGTGCGCCGCCATTTAACACGCCATTGCAGCGGACTCACGCGCCACGCCGCCTCCCTACGCGTCGGATGGGCGCGCCGCTGAATTCTGCGTTAGGCGCGCAAAGTTGAACGGAGACACACGGCCTGGAGAGGATGCGGCTGACGAATACCGGCTTCCTCGGCATCGGTGATTGTCAGATTGAATCTGCAAGGCTATATCAGCCCGATCTACGAAACGCAGAACTCGCCGAAATCCTCTACAAGACTCACGACCTGCGTGCGCACTGAGAAAATAGAAACACCCGGGAACGACGCCCGGGTGTTTCTATGTTTATCGGGATGCGTGCTCCCCGCCGTCTTTAGTCGTTAAGCTCGAACGCGGACCCGTGCTTGCCATGGGTGCTAAAGGAACTCTGATAGCAGTTCCTACCAGAGGCGGATTCGTAGGCGTAGTCCCAGCAAAAGCCCTCCGAGAAGGCGTTGTCAAACGACGTCAGCGACATGTTGGGTGCAGCCACCATCACCACGCCGTCGGCTGCCGAAATAGAGACGTTGAGGCCGTACTGTGTGCCGAAGGGAGTGAAGAAGCCCGACTTCTCACTGTAATCGAAGTTGTAGCTGTAGGCGTGGTCGTAGACGACCTCGCCCTGGTAGGCGTAGTAGGAGCGGTAGGTCCCGGCGGACTGATAAGTCACCTCGCCGGCGTTCCGCCAGTAGGAGACCTGCGTGAAGTCAGTCTTGTAGCCCTGCTCCGGGTCCGACACCGAATAGCTGTTCATCTGGAAGTAGTAACCCGAGGTAAGGTCCTGCCGGTAGAGCGAGTTGGAAGCGTATTTGTACGAACCGTAACTGGAGCTGTTAGAGTAGTCGGCGTTCACCCCAGAGAAGGTCGCGGAATGAACCGCGGCGCCGTCATTCAACTCCGTGATCGAGGCGTCCACCGGAAAGCTGAGCATGGAGCGGTAGCTCCAGCCGTGAAAGCTGACGAATTGGTTGTGCACCCCGTTGCGGTAGCTGTTGGTCGAGGCTTCGGCGGTGGTTGCCGTCTCATCCCTGGAGTTGTACTCGAAGTCGCTCGTGTACTGCGACTCCCAGCCCTGATCGTAGGCGGACGCGTAGTAGGTCAGCTTCACTGTCGGCGGCACGATCTCGATGCTCCCCGTGACGGAGTTGTCCGTCGGGTTGTAATCTCCGGGCGTGACCTGCTCCACCTTCACTTCGAGTTGTTTGACGCCCTCCGAAGTGAAGGTGTGGGTGAAGGCGGCTGAGACCGTCCCGTTGGCGTCAACCCAGATGCCGTCGGCGCGATCAACTTCTCTGCCCTCCACGTACAACACGACGTTGGCTTTCGCGCCGGTGTCGCCGTTGAGTTCCCGCACGACCACCGAAAAACTGACGCTCGTGTTGGCGACGGCCTTGGCGGGGGCGAAGAGGTTTGACGCGGAGAGGTCGGGACGCAGTTTGACGGTCTCCACCACCGTCACCACGTCCGTCCGGTTCGGGTCTATGCCGGTGACGTTGGCCTGAACCTGTAGCTGCTGCGCGCGGCGCAGGTCGTTGACGGTCACGGCGAAGCGGCCTCCGCCAGACAGGCCCGGGTAGTTGCGGGCGTATATGGTTTCGCCGTTGTTATTAAGGGGTTTGAGTTGAGCCTTGACAATTTGACCGGGGGCGGGCGTCGCATCGTCGAGCGTGCCGGTCGTCATCTCGATGCCGGTCTGCCCGTCTTTCCCGAGCAATGCGCGCGCCGTCAGTGTGGCAGAACCCGAACGCCCCTTGGCCGACGGCAAGCCTGTGTCGCGATACTTCTTGGTGTTAGAGATCAGTTGCGGTTTCGAGAGAGTGGCCCGGCCGGTCTGTGCGCGCGCCGTGGTCTTGAGCGGCAGTACGAGCAAAGAAAACGCCAGTGCTGAGATGAACAGCCGGCAGGTGAGACCGCGGGCCGTTGAGAGTTTTGTGCGCGAGGTTCCGAATTTCATCCTTTTGTTCCTTTAATACCTTTTGAGAAAGCACCGCCATCTGGGGTGGGTGCGAGGTTGACGGTGGGCGGCGCGTGAAGGAGAGTTCACCGCGCCGCATTTTTACAAACGCTAAGGTTCGGCAGTCGAGTCGCCGCCCGGCACAATCTTCTTCGCACACACTTCACGCGTGAGGCAGTCGAAGCGCCGCCCGAGCGGTTACTGGTTAAGTTAAGAGTGGGGAATTATTTGAGGAATTGACCCTCGTTAAAACAGCCGGCCAATATAATTTAAAACCTGCGGCAAGTCTTGCGCCGATTTCGTCTGTTGCGTGAATTGCGCAAAAAAGTTTCGCCGACTTTTCTAGTAATCAGCTCGGCTCTTCAGGTACGCTCTTAACGAATCCAAGCTGACCTGATATTTTCTTCCGATCTTGATTGCCGCGATGAACCCCACTTCGATCCACATCTGAATCGTCCGCTGGGAGAGGCCAACCATTCTGGCCGCCTCCGAGGTGCTGGCAAACTTTCGCTTTCGTTTCTCCTGCGGCAGGCTCAGATATAGACTCAACAAATCTTCCCCCGAGAGAGTCTCCGCCGCACCTTGTCCTTCCACCTCTGGTGACCCGTAATACGGCCTTGGCTGATTATTGAAAATAGTCAATATCTTAAGCCCCTTCATGGAAGCAGTCGCAGGCAACAGTCCCGGCCCTCTGTCAGAGGCGGGAATAATTGTCTGGGCCGACCGTATAACCGCTTGCACACAGACCCCTCCGGGAGCACCCACAAAAAACTGGCCGGGCGCGCTCTTTCGGAGCGTTGTCCAGCGGCAAAAGTAGTTTGTGGCACTCTGAACAGTGTGTCTCCGGCGTGCGAAAATACGTCCGGCAGTAGACATCACGATGATTTCATATGTTCACGCCACGCCTAACAACTCATTCAACCAGACCCTCGCCAGCGAGGCTTTCATGCTCAAGTTGGGCGGTTTCTGCTATATTGCGTGTAGCGCGCTGGCTTCGGGCGGGTTAATTCGGGCGTTATGCGGCAGGGCAAATGGGAAATAAAGGGGCAGAAAAGGGAGTCACGACACCCTCACCCCCGGCGCAGGAACTATTAGACAGAGGATGCAAGAGTGTGCACCCGCTCTACGGCGGCTTCGACGCGTGGCAGCAGGCGGCACTCCCGGTCGAGCCAAAGTGATGTCGGCCGGAAGGCCGCTCTTGACGGCCCCGCGGATCGAAGCGATGAGTCAGAGAAAGGAAGACGACAACCTGCGGGAGTGGGGCGAATCCGCGCCGTACTGGGAGAAGGACGCCCCGACTATCCGCGCGATGTTCTCCCCCTTGACCCGCGCCCTCATCGAGGAGGCCGGCATCCGTCAGGGTCTGTCGGTGCTCGACGTGGCGGGCGGCCCCGGCGAGCCTGCGCTCACGATAGCCGAGGCGGTCGGCCCGACAGGCTCGGTCACGTGCACCGACGCCGTCGCGGAGATGGTCGCCGCGGCGCAGAGCGAGGCGCGTCGCCGCGGGGTGACGAACGTTGAGTTCCGACAGTGCACAGCCGACTCGCTGCCGTTCGACGACGACTCGTTCGACGCTGCGGTGAGCCGGCTCGGGGCGATGTTCTTCCCCGACCCGCCCGCCGCCCTGCGCGAGATGCTGCGCGTCATCAAGCCCGGTGGCGCGTTGTCGCTCGTGGTGTGGGACAGGGACGAACAAAACCCGTTCTTCAACGCCGTCAGCACGGTCGTGTCGCGCTACGTAGAGACGCCACCCGCCGCCCCCGGAGCGGCCGACGCGTTCCGCTTCGCCGAACCCGGTGTCCTTTCCGGCATCCTCGGCGAGGCCGGGGCGGCCGGCGTCCGAGAGCGGCCGTTCGAGTTCCGCATCGCGGCGCCGATCTCCCCCGAGGAGTTCTGGGTGATGCGCTCCGAAACGTCCGGCACGCTCCGGGGGAAACTGGCGTGGCTCTCCGCGGAGGTGAGAGACCGGGTGGCGCGAGAGGTACAGGAGGCGGTGCGCGAATTCTTCCCGGACGGCCGGATGAGCTTCCCGGCGCGGGCGATTGTCGTGACTGGAAACAAACCAGGTTAGGCCGCAAGCAGACTAAAGCCTTGTCGAGAGCGACAAAGTATTGCCCTTTTCACACCACTCGAAAGGAGACGGAGCGATGAAACGCACACTCTTAGTGATAGCGTTGGCGGTCGGCGTGGCCGCGCTCGCCCTCGGCCAGACCCAGAGCCACACGGCGGATCACGGTTTCTTCTCGGCGGGGGAGATCAAGTGGGTGGACGGCCCGCCGTCGCTGCCCGCAGGCGCGAAGGTCGCCATGCTGGAAGGCAACCCCGCTCAGGAGGGGCCGTTCACCATGCGCCTGCAACTGCCCGACGGGTTCCAGATACAGCCGCACTGGCACCCGGCGGTCGAACACGTGACGGTCATCTCCGGCACTTTCAACCTCGGCATGGGCGAGAAGTTCGACAAGTCGGCGGGGCGCGCGCTCGCGGCCGGCTCCTTCGCCTTCATGCCGCCGGGGATGCGGCACTACGCGTGGGCGACGGGCGAGACCGTGCTCCAGGTGCACGGGATGGGGCCGTGGAAGATCAACTACGTGAACCCGGCGGACGACCCTCGGAATAAGAAGTAAGGCGCCGCACCGGCCGCGGGTTCACTTCTTCAGTTACAGGTGACTTGCTCTCCTGACTCATCAGTCGGGAGAGGCGGCGCGCCTCCCAACCCGGCGGGGATGGAAGCCGTCCTTCACGCCAACCGGAGTCGCCCGTGCCGATGGCCGTGTGAGCGGATATAACCTCAAAGATTTACAGATCTGGCAAAGGCTCTTCGAGCGAGTCCCGCCGGAGTGGAAGGCTGCTCCGCCCTCGCGGGCCATGGAGGCGTGTCTCGCCTTCTTCATCGAGAAGGGCGTGCGGACTGTGCTCGACGTCGGCTGCGGCGTGGGTCGCTGGGCTATCTATTTAGCCGGACACGGGCTGCGGGTAAAGGGGGTAGACTTTTCTGAGAACGCGGTGCGTTTCGCCGAGGAGTGGGCGGCAGAGAAGGGCCTCGACGTTGAGTTCGCTTGCCGACCCCTGACGGAGGCCGCTCTCCCTGGGGAAAAGTTTGAGGGCGTCGTGGCCGCCCTGATACTCGATAATGTCTCGCGACAGGAGACGCTCATAGGCATTGAGCAGATCCGGGAGAGCCTGATTGACGGGGGCTATGTTTTTACGCTCTTCAACCCCGAGGTGACGGAAGATCCGGCGCCTGGTCCCGACGGAGAAGATCACCCCCTCGCCGGAATCACGCACGTAGAGTACGAGGACGACGAGATCCTCCGGTCGTTCGCCGGGTTCGAGTTATTGGGGCGAGAGACCTTCGAGTTAGGTATGAGGGCCTTTTTCCTGCGAAAGCAATCAGCGGCTTAACCCGTCGCGGCTCTCTTAATCTGACGGGAAGCCCGGGAGATTGTCGGCCTTCCATCCAAGGTGGAATCTCATCTCCGAAGAAAGAGAGTAACCCGCCATGAGACGACATATCCTGATGGCCGTGCTCGTCTTCGTCACGACGGCTTGCTTTACTAACCCTCCCGCTTTGCTCGGGCAGGATAGAAAAAATGCCGAGTCACCTAAAGAAGGCGATGGAGCAGTCCTCCGAGAGCTACCCGACGAGGTGCGCCAGCTCCGCCTGGCGCTACAGCGCTCCAGCGCGATCAACCACCGACTTCAGGTTACGCTCGAACGCATACGTTTGCAGCAGGGGCGCGTGGACTCGCTCGCGCCCTTGAGAACGTCCGCGCCCGCATCGCCGACCTGAAAAACGCTCGGCCAAGGCTGTGCGTCTCTACGCTGAGACGATGGATGCCCTGTCGGCGGCCGTGCGGAAGGGGGCGGCCGAAGATGACTCCCGCGGGTACGCCCTCTCGGCGGAGCCGACGCTGCGCGCCAAGCAGCTCGCGACGAGGGAATACGCAATCCGTCACGAGCGCTCAATGCTTAGAGTGTTAGGGGTGTCGCGGGACGCCGGGCAGCGCGCCGTCGCGGCGCACTTCCTCGGGTACGCGCGACAGTCGGATGCACAGATCGCCGCCCCCGTACGGGCCAGCCGTGACGCCGACGAGACCGTGCGCAACAACGCGGTGCGGGCGTTGGATCGCAACAAGGCCGGCTTCCTTCTTGATACGTTGAGCAGGGGGCGAGACCGGAAGGTGCTCGGCCAGTTGCGTTCGCAGGCTCCGGAAGCGCTTGTCGAGATGGCGCGGTGGCGGAGTTCCGGCCACGCCTACTCCGCGAGACTCCTGCTCGGGCGGATCGCGGGCATCGAAGAAACCCGTTTGCGGCGGCTCGTGGACGCCGGCCGGGTTGACGCCATCATCAACGAGCTACCCGGAACCCGTTGAATCGTCTTGTTGAAAAAGGTCAAAGGAACTACTCACCGCCTGCGCCCGGCCATCTCGATCAAGGACTGCGCGGCGCGGCTGAGGTGCTTGTCTCTGTGGTGGACGATCTTCAATTCGCGGCTGACTCTGAGGTCCTTCACCTTTACCACGACTAAGGTCTCGGCCTTCAGCTCCGTTTCGATGACGAATTTCGAGAGGAAGGCCACCCCGAGCCCGCTCTGGACCGCCTGCTTCACCGACTCGGGGTTGTTTATCTCCATGACCTTTGCGACCTGAAGGCTAACCCCCCGCAGCGCGGCGTCCGCCGCGGCCTGTGTGGCCGAGCCTTGCTCGCGGGAGATGAACCACTCCTGCGCTAAATCCTTCAACTGCGTGTTTCTCCTTCGCGCCAGGGGGTGAGATGGCGAAGCCACGAGCACGATCTCGTCGGTGAGCCACGGGATGACCTCCACCTCCTCGCCGACGAGGTGCCCCCCGACGAACCCGAAGTCGAACTCGTTATTGACGATGTCGTCTTCCACCTGCCGGGTGTCTTTGATGTCAAGGTGGATTTCGATCTTCGGGTGCCGGCGCTTGAATTCGGCGATGATCTTCGGGACGAGGTACATGCCCGGGGTCGTGCTCGCACCGATTCTCAAAGAGCCCCGCTCCAGACCCTGCAACTCTTGAATCGCCTGCCGCGCGTCCCCGAGCGCAGACAAGATGCGCCTCGCGTGCCGTTCTAAAATTTGCCCCGCCTCCGTGAGGACAATCTTCTTACCTAGCTGCTCGAAGAGCTTGACGCCGAGTTCGTCCTGAAGCAGGCGAAGGCGCACGGAGACGCTCGGCTGGCTGAGATGCACCTCCTCCCCGGCGCGGGTGAAATTCAAGTGCCGAGCCGCCGCGAGGAAGACTTCCAGGTCACGACAGTCCACGCCGATAGCTCTCCCTCATCATTAACAATGACTATTATAACAATAATGACAATTCATTTCTTAAATAATAATTTCGGTGCTAGCCTGTGGCCCTGAAGCCTCTATTTCGTCGGCCCTCGGTCAACCCTCTCGATGGAGTGATTCATCATGCCTCTCAAACCAGCAGCAGCGAGAAATCTCGCGAGCACTACAAAGACCGCCCCGATGTGGGAGGGGATCACTCCCAGATGGATTCTCCTGCTCCTTCCCTGGGAGCAGGTCGCGGCCGGCAAGTACCGCGTCAACCGGGTGGAGGAGCCGGCCAAGGTGCAGGCCGAGCTTGAGTTGGCCGCGGATCTGCCCGAGAGTTTTGCCGACTACTACGACGACGCCCAGCAGATAGAACTCGCCGCGGTGGAAACCACGGTGCAGAGCTACGCCCGCGTCGAGGACCTTTATTCTTACCCGTTCAATCAACTGCAAGAGCAACTGAGGATTGCGATCCAGGGCATCAAGGAGAGGAAGGAATACACACTCTTTAACAGCCCTGACTTCGGCCTCCTGAAGGTCGCCAGCCCCAAGATGCGGATCCCCACCATCTCGGGGCCGCCGACGCCCGACGACATGGACAACCTACTCTCACTGGTGTGGAAGATGCCGGCCTTCTTCGTGGCCCACCCGCGCGCGATAGCCGCCTTCGGCCGCCAGTGCAACGCCCTGGGGATCAACCTCGACACGGTCGAGATGTTCGGCGTACCTTTCGTGACCTGGCGTGGCGTGCCAATCGTGCCTTCCGACAAAATACCCGTCACGGCCAGAGAGCCTAAAGATACTAAGGCTAAGAAGGCTGCGGCCAACGAGACCTCGTCGATTCTCCTGATGCGCGTCGGCGAGCAGCACCAGGGGGTGGTGGGCCTACACCAGGCGGGGGTCGGCGACGAGAATTTCCAGAGCCTGGTCGTGCGGTATATGGGGATAAATCAGCAAGGCGTGTCCTCATATCTCGTGACCTGTTACTTCGCCGCGGCGGTGCTGGCCGAAGACGCTCTCGGCGTGCTCGAAAACGTGAGTCTCCAGTAGGCGTAAACCGAGCAACCTCAGGAAGAGGAACTGAAAGATGTGCCCAAAAGATAATGTCTTTGATCCGCCGCGCCCGCCGGCAGGCTTCCCGCTAGCAGGTCTCCCCGGTGGCAACCAGGGTCTCGATCCGGCGCTCCTCGGTCAAGTCCAAGCCATTGCGCATGCGGCCGTCGATGGCGTCCTTCAGTGGGCTCTCCAGAATATTGTCCCGCTCGTGGTGCAAGCCATCCGAGAGGGGGTGCAGGCCGGGGAAGCTGCTGCCTCCGAGGGCGCGGACATGGGTAACGTGGGCTTCAACCAAGCGGCGGCCGCCGATGACCTGATGGCGAGGGGCGCAAGGGGGGCAAGGCAAGCGGCCGCGCCTCAGGCAGGCCCCTTCCCGCATGGCGACGTAGACCTGAGATTTATGGGGCCTAACGTGGCACCGAACGTGCGACCCGTGCGTGGAGGGCACAGTCGGCAGTTCTATTTCTTGAATAACCCGGATGCGCCTGTGCAGGTCCCGCGGAAGGCCGCGGCTGAGGACAGGGGGAGGGTGCGTGGGGGCGTTGCGCCCGGCGGCGCGGTCGTCAAATTTACTCCCGGCTGAAGGAATATTGATCCTGGCCGTGCAGCCACGTAATAGAATTCAAGAATAATTATTATTTTGGACACAACCTGCCCGTCGGCCCTCCGTGTGCTCACATAGGGGGACAGCTTTTAATCCGTCAAGCGCATCGGTGGCGCCGCCGGCCTGTTGACGCACAACGGGCTGGTATTGGGGGGCGCTAAACCCAGGGGGCATCCCGAACTCCCGAAGTTTCCTTCAATGTTCGGGGTGACCCCTGGGTGATTTTCGCTTTGGGACGCATTGCTAAGAGATACAAAGTTCTTGCTTATTTGAATCGGTAAGTATAATCTTGCGGCTCCTCAGAGGCAGTATTCATACGCCCCGCGAACACTTGGGTCCAGGGTTTCCATTGCGAACACCACTCGGTGTTCATTTTTAGTCTCTGTCTGAACCTGAATTGCCCACGATTCAGGCTCTCACCTTCGAGAGAGGACTAGACGGCAATGCGTTTAACCGAGATGGTTTCATGTGCTGGTTGAGCGGCCAAGCTTGCTCCAAGCACCCTCGCCCAAGTTTTGGGCGGCCTACCCAAACAGCCCCATGACGAAAACCTCCTCGTCGGCTTTGACACGGCTGACGACGCCGGCGTGTACCGCCTGCGCGACGACCTCGCACTCGTCCAGACCCTCGACTTCTTTACACCGATAGTTGACGACCCGTTCGACTACGGGCGGATCGCGGCGCTGAACTCGATCAACGACGTGTGGGCGATGGGCGGGAAGCCGCTCACGGCCATGGCCATCACCTGCTTCCCGAAAAAGGGCGTGGACTTCGCCATCCTCGGCGAGATCATGCGCGGCGGGCTGGACGTGTTGACACGGAACGGCGTCGTGCTGCTCGGCGGCCACAGCGTGGATAACCAGCAGATCATGTTCGGTTACTCCGTGACCGGTGTGGTAGACCCGCGCAAAGTTGCCGCCAACTCCGGAGCGCGCGTCGGCGATGCCGTCATCCTCACCAAGCCCATCGGGACGGGAGTTATCTCGACCGGTATCAAGTTCGCCAAGGCGGATCCGGGCGTCGCCGCCACCTCGGTCGAAACCATGCTGACCCCGGGCAGGGATGCGGCGGCCGCGATGTGTGATTTCGACGTGAGGGGTGCGACCGACATCACGGGCTTCGGGCTGCTCGGGCACGCGTGGGAGCTGGCGCGGGCGAGTAAGGTAACCGTCGAGATAGATTCGGCGCGTGTGCCGTTGCTGCCCGGCGCGTTGGAGCTTGCGGGGGCGGGCTTGCTGACCAGCGGCGACAAGACCAACCGGGAGTACGTCGGCGACGATGTCGAGATCGGGACTCACGTGAGCAAAGAGTTGCGGAGCCTCCTTTACGATCCGCAGACGGCGGGCGGCCTGCTGATCTCCGTAGCACATGACCGCGCGGACGCCCTCCTGGCGCGTCTACGCGAGACTTACCACTCCGCGGCAATCATCGGCCAGGTTCGGGAGCGAGGCCCGCACTCCCTCATCGTTTCGTAACTGCATTCGGCCCCGAAGTCTAACGCCCGTGACCAACTCACTCTTGGCTACGAGATTTCAAAGAAAGCTTCACACCTATGCTCGCCAGAGCCTGTCACTCACTGACCCTCATGCTCGTCGCGGCGTTTCTGTTTCTGAGTGGATGCCAGGGCGGCGGCCCGTCCGGCACGCCGGCGCGGCAAACGCTGCGCCTGAGCATGATCCCCACCACCGACCCCGGCAAGGTCGTGCGCGAGAGCCAGCCGCTCATCGCTTACCTCGAAAGTGAGACGGGCGCAAAGATCGAGTTGACCGTCCCCACCAACTACGCGGCGGTGGTCGAAGCCATCGCCAACGATCAGGTGGACATCGCCTACTTGGGCGGCTTCACCTACGTCCAGGCGTCGAAGCGCGCCGGCGTCGTCCCCCTCGTGCAGCGCGACCGGGACCAGAACTTTCACAGCCTGTTCATCACTCAGCAGGATTCCGGCATCAACAGCCTGGCGGATTTGAAGGGCCGCACGTTCGCCTTCGGCGATGTGAACTCCACCTCCGGCCACTTGATGCCGGAGTATTTCATGCGTGAGTCGAAGGTCGACCCGGAGGTGATTACCAGAGCCATCTACACGGGCGGGCACGACGCCACGGCTCTCGCGGTGGCGAACAAGAAAGTAGACGCCGGCGCGCTGGACGAGACCGTCTACCAAAGAATGGCGAAAGAGGGCAAGATCGTCCCTTCGCAGGTCAGGGTTTTTTACACCACGCCGCCCTTCTACGATTACATCTGGGCGGCCCGCAAGGGGCTCGACCCGAGGCTGGCCGACTCTTTCACGGCCGCCTTCTTAAAGCTGGACGCGAACAACCCGACTCACAAAGCCATCCTCGATCTATTGAACGCCGCGAAATACGTTAGGGCGGAGGATGGCAGCTACGACAAGCTCCGGCAAGCGGCAAGGGACTCGGGGTTACTGAAGTGATCTACTCGCTCCGCGAAGTTTCCAAGTCTTACCCGGCGTCCGGCAACGTAGTGCACGCGGTCAACGGGTTCACGCTTGACGTGCAGCCGGGAGAACGCATCGCGCTCCTCGGGCCTTCGGGGGCAGGCAAGACCACCCTTTTCCGCCTACTTAACGCGACGCTGCGGCCCACGAGCGGCACCCTGCAATTCGACGGCAGTGACGTGGGCGCGATGTCGGGGCGCGAGTTGCGCTCGATGCGGAGACGGATCGGGACGATCTATCAGCAGTTCTACCTCGTGCCGTCGCTCACCGCGCTTGAGAACGCGCTCTGCGGCAGGCTCGGCTACTGGTCGTTTCTGCACACCGTACGCAGCATCGTGCGCCCTACCAAGCCGGAGCTGGAACAGGCGATGGCTGCGCTCGAAGTGGTCGGGCTCGCGGACAAGCACCGCGCCCGCGCCGACGAACTGTCGGGCGGCCAGCAGCAGCGTCTGGCTATCGCCCGCGTGTTGATGCAGGACCCGGAAGTGATTTTGGCCGACGAGCCGTTCGCCTCGCTCGACCCGTCATTGAAAGAATCTCTTGCCTCCCTCCTCACCCTGCTGGTCACAAACGGCAAGCGCACCCTCGTCACGACCTTGCATGATGTCGACACGGCGCTGCGCTTCTTCCCGCGCATCGTCGCTCTGCGTGAAGGGCGCGTGGCGTTTGACACGACTCCCGCCGAGATCGACGGTGAAAAGCTGAAAGCCCTCTATGACGGAGACTCAGAATCAAAGGGGGCGGCCGGACACGACGGCGGGCGGTGGGGCGACGACAAGAATGAGTCTAGGTGTGCAACAACCTGCACGCGTTAGCGACGAGCACTACCGGCGTAATGACAAGTCATTAACAGTTAGACGCATTGCTGTCGCGGCCGCGTCCGGCATCGTGCTCATCCTCTGCTGGCGCTATGCCGAGATACGCCCCACGGCTATCTTTGAACCGGGCGCGGCGGCCGCGGTGTGGGCATTCATCAGCGGCCTTTTCCCTCCCGACCTCTCGCCCGACTTCCTACGCGTCGTCGCGTCCGCCGCGGCGCAGACCGTCGCCATCGCCATCGCCGGCACGACGATTTCGATCCTCATCGGCCTCCCGCTAGGCGTCCTGGCGACCCCGATTTTATGGCGCCGCGGCGTCTTGGTCGCGGGCGAACCGCCTGGCGCGAGCAAGCTCCTACTGGCAGGTCTCAGCCGCGCGACCCGTGCGTTGTTCGGGTTCCTCCGCGCCGTACCTGACCTGGTGTGGGGGCTGCTGTTCGTCGTCGCCGTCGGGCTCGGCCCCCTCGCCGGTACGCTGGCGCTGGCGGTCAGTTACAGCGGCGTGCTGGGCCGCGTCTACGCAGACGTGTTCGAGGATGTTGATTCACACGCCCTTGAGGCTTTGCACGCGACCGGTGCCACACGGGCTCAGATCTTTCTGCGAGCGATCTGGCCGCAGGCCGTGCCGGGCATCACCGCGTACACGCTCTATTCACTCGAATGCTGCGTGCGCGCGGCGGCGGTTCTCGGTTTCATCGGGGCGGGCGGCATCGGCTACGAGATAAACCTCTCCATGCGGCTGTTCGACTACGGCCAGGTTCTGACGCTCATCGCGAGCCTGATCGTGCTGGTGGCTGCAACGGACGCGGTGAGCCGGTTTTTGCGCCGCCGGTTGCACGCCAACGCGCCGGCAGGTTCATTCGCCCACCAGCGCGCCAGAGGCATCCGGGGCTTTCATCGCCGGCTCATGCGGCACGAAAGCGCCGGGCACAGCGTCGTCAGCTTAATTATCGTGCTGGCGGTCGCCTGGAGTTTCTACGCGACCGGCCTCTTCGGTATCGCGCGCGCCGACACCGGCGTGTTGGCGCGGGTCTCCCACTTCATCGGGGAGATGTTTCCGCCCGACCTGAGCCCGGAGTTCTTGCGCTCGCTGTTTGTGCCACTGCTCCAGACAATCGGCATCTCGGTTATCGGCACACTGTTCGGCATCGCCATCGGGGCCGCCTTAGCACTCCCGGCCACCTCGACGCTGACGCTCGGCGATGATGACGACGCGGGCAAGAGTTCCCGGTTCGGGCGGGGCGCGCGCTGGCTGATTTACCTTTCCGCGCGGCTGACGCTGAACGTGCTGCGCTCAATCCCGGAGCTGGTCTGGGTGCTGGTCTGCATCTTGGCCGTGGGCCTGGGGCCGTACGCGGGGACGCTCGCGATTGGGATACACACGGGCGGCGTGTTGGGCAAGCTTTACGCGGAAACCCTCGAAGAGGTCCCGCCGCACCCCGTCGAGGCGCTACGCGCCAACGGCGCGCGGCGGCTTCAGATTCTGCTGTGGGGGATGTGGCCGCAGGCGCGCCCGACACTCGTGAGCTACACCGTGCTGCGCTGGGAGATGAACCTGCGCGTCTCGACGATCCTCGGCTTAGTCGGCGGCGGCGGCCTCGGCCAGGCGATCTACAACAACGTCCAGCTCGGCTTCTATTCGCGCATCGCCGTGCTCATCGCCGTCATTTATGCGTTGGTGATGACGACCGACTGGCTCGGCGACCGGCTGCGCACCCGCCGCACCGCGGTTTGAACTTGCTCAGCCCCGACGCGGGTAAAACTCCGAACACGCCGTCGGGCGGGACGGCCGGCGAGGGCGAGGCGCTCAGGCAGCGGGTCGAGGAACTGGAGAAGCAGAACCGCGTGATGGCGCAGACGCTCTCAGAAGTCCGGGCTAAGCTTGAGACGATGAATCCCTCCGAGGCTGCTTCCTACGAGGTATCGATAACCGGGTAAACGTCTTCCTCCAATACAATTTCTAAGTCGGAAACCGATTCTATAGGGGTAGAAGAACAGGGAGGCGGGGGAACTTACTCGTCGGGTTCAGTCATCCTGCTCGTAACGCGCGCTATCGGAAAGACACTTAAAGTGATGCAACGCGGTTTCCTACGCGAGCAGATGGTCGGGTGCCACAGTTGATTCAGGGCGGGCGGGTTGCCCGTTATGGGGCAGTTGCCACGCGGGTTTCTCTCGCCCGAACGGCATTAAGAGAATTTTGCCGACGGTGACTTCTTCCTGCTCCCGATATGCCGGCACGCCGATGATGATCTCCTGCTGCGGCACGTTCAACCTTAGTGTTCCGTGCAGCCAGTCCCACACCGTCAGCCCGCTCGACCAGTTCGAGTTAGTCTCCTCGCGCACGATGGAGTGATGGATGCCGTGCATGCGCGGGGTGACGACAAGCCGGACCATCCAGCGCTCCAGCTTAACTGGTAAAGCGACATTCGAGTGGTGGAACAGGATCGAGAAGAACACGAAGCCCTGCCAGACTAGAAAAGAGATCGGCGACACGCCGATGATAATGACCTGCGCGGCCCTCCACGGCACCGAGAACAGTAACTCTCCGAAGTGAAAACGCAGGGCCGTGGAGGCGTCGAGGTCGAGGTCAACGTGATGCACTAAATGGAAGCGCCATAGCAGCGGGACGCGGTGGGTGAGCACGTGCCATACATAAAGCGTATAGTCCATTAAAATAACGGCCAATATTACTTCCGCCCACACCGGCCACTGTAGCAAGTTGAGTAGCCCCCACTCTCGCCTCTCGACCAGGGCCGAGAGCGGCATGATGAGTGGGATCTCGACGAGTTGGACGGCGGCCGCCCCTACGGCGCTCACCGCGAGGTTACGCGCCAGGCGTGGGAGTTTCACCTCCACCCTGCGGCGCAGCGGACGGAGATACTCCAGCAACAACAGCACCCCGAAAAAGGCAACTATGAGTGATGTGAGAATCCACATTTCTTCCTATCGACAGAATCTGAGGGAAGATGAGCCAACTACGTTACCGTCCTCGCTCCGCCTCAGTGACCTCTAGGGTCTGAGCGCAAGTCGCGGAACTACCAGGCGGGCCGCGACTCAGGAGGTTTCATTGCTGAAGTTGCTTGAGTATCTCGTCCCTCATTTTCTTCCGCATCCCGGGAATCCCCGAAACCGGATACGCGGCGCCGTCTTTAATTTCCTCCCCGAGAGTTTTGAAGTACCGGTCCCGCCTCACCTGCGGGGCCTTGTAGGCGCTGCGGGTGGCCGGTAGCAAATACCGCGGGACGGCATTCGCCCCCGCGTCGTGACTCATCAAAATCCACTCGTGGGTTTGCGGCCTGTTCATGTAAGCGGCAAACTTCGCGGCGGCCTCCTGACAGCTCACGTCGCAACCCCTGCGCATCACGAAAGCGTCGACGAAAAGGAGCGGGCGCTTCCCCTCACCCAGCGGCGCCGAAGCCACTTCCACGCGCGGGCCTCCCGCGCCTTGCCTCAGAATGAAATTGAGCCTCTCCGAGTATCCGAAAAACGCGTCGGCCTTACCGTCGGCAAACTGCTTGGCGCTCAGATCATTATCCGCGAAGGTGCCGTCGAGGCAGGGGTTCTTCCCACCGGTCTCGCACTGCTGGCTGAATGACTTGAAAGATTTCATCACCGTCCCGTCGAGATTAGGGGAAATGGCGGAACCGACATTTTTCGGGCCGTAGGTGTCGGCCCACGCATCCAGGTAGAGGGCCGGCATGTTCCAACTGCCAGTCAAGACTCCCGTGACGTTAGTGATGCTGGGGTCCGCCGAGCGGAGGGCGTCGAGGAGTTGGGAAACGGTTTTCGCCTTCGCAATCTTCTTATCACGCGTGAAGATGAAGTGGCCGCAGAGCCAGTGCGGGACACCGTAAACTTTTCCGCCGACGTTAACGCCTTCGGCACCGGCCCGGTGCCAGTCGGACAGGCCGGGCGGGGCCGCCCACTCGGCCGCCAAGTTTGAACTCACCAGATCGCCCAAAAGCAGAGTGTCCACTTCTACGAGGTGATAGCCGCCACCCGACGGATCGTTCGACAGCCATTCTGTCAGCTTCTCAACCTCGTAGAAGCCGTCGTCGGCCATCGGCTTGAGGACTAGGTCGACCGAAGGGTTCTCGGCCTCAAACTCCTTCTCGATCCTGGAGAGTAGTTTGGCGTAGCTATCGCCCGCCGCGTCAGGGATATAGGGGAATAAGGCGACCCGAAAGACTCTCCTGTCGGGAGGGCTCGCCGTCTGCCTATATGCCACACTAGCAATTAAAAGCGACAAACCCAGAAGAAGGGTGAAGAAAAGCTGATTCCTTTTTTGAGGGGATTTCATATCTAACACCGGGTAGTTCAGAGGTTGATATGAGGCTGAGAGGAACCGGTTCTCGTCAGCAGGAACGTAACCTGAGACTGCGCCGAGAGGCGCGACGATACTGATCGCGCAGAGAATACTGCCGGCCTATTAGACTGTCAACGGCAAAGCTCAGCAGGTGAGCTTATTCATGAATCAATAATAGCCCACGGATGATACTGCCCCCGGAGGGTCTCTATGCCGTGGCAGTCAAGCAGGGGCGTGCGCACAGGCCCCTTGGGGGAGGCTGTCGGCCTCTTACCCGCCGAAGCATTAACACCTGAAATCCTCCGCGGCGGTGAAGTCGAGCGGAAAAGATTTGACCCGAGGAGCACGGCTCCCTTCGTCAACAAATCAGTCTCTGAGGAACCCGCAGAGCCTACCGCCACGCCCTCTCCGAGTTCTTCCGGTTCGCTGGCAACAAGGACCCTATGGAAGTGGTACCCCCTGTTCGGAGTCACGGCCTAACGAATTCGCTCGCCGAGACGAATTCATCCCAGGGCGATATTCGCAACGCCACCCCCTCCAGCGCGAAGCAATAAAAAGGCGCGGCGTTTTTAGATCCGCCGCGCCTGCCTGACGAAAGTCCGCTGTCTTCTTACTGCACGCGGAAGATGCCCCACAACCCTCCGTCGAACTGGAACGACGCCTGCGTCCGGTAGAGGTAGTCACCGGCCACCCTGAAGTAGCCGCCCGCGCCGTTCTTCAGTAACAGGTCGAAGTGGCTGCCCGGCCCGACCCCGTACTGCGCGCCCTTCCACTCGGAGAGCGCGTTCGAACCCAGCGCCTTCGAGTCGTTCACGTAGGGCTCTTCCTCCCAGATGTGGCCGTGGACGTGGAACACGTTATTACGCGCATGCCCGGCGGGCATCAGGACGCGCATCCGAACGGCCTGCCCTGCCGTCGCTGTAAAGACCGGTGTGACCGGGTCGCCGCCCACTAGGCCATTTGACAGCGCGCTCGTGAAGTCGTGGCCGCGCGTCTCCTCAAGCGGCGTGTCCGGCTCGAAGCCCATCCGCTTCCACAGCGGCTCGGTGCGGTAGTTGAACGCCTTCTGACCGGAGTCTTCGGCGTCCTCGGCCTCGGCGGTGTTCGGCACTGCCGCTGGGCGGCCCTGCGCGTCGGACCTCGCGCCGTACCGCAGGTTGAGGTCGTTCTGGAACAGCAGCACGAATTCGCGGAACTGCGTGCCGTCGGCCTTGGTGACGGTCGCCTGCGCGCGCGCGTGCGCGTCCTCGATCCAGGTCGCGCCCTGCGGCTCGATGATGAGCGCGCCGACGGCCCCCTTGCTCCCGTGCTTGATCGGGTCGGACGACGTGAGGTTGATGGCCCCGAACTCGACGGGGGTCGCCGTGCCGACGCCCGCGTCCGAGATCGTGAGGTCGCCGGCGTACCACTGGTAGGTCACCTTCCCGCCCGGCTTGGCCGTCTGCACGGCGTTGTTGCCGACGTTGACGCCGTTGCTCTTGTTGACGTTGAAGTGCAAGAGCTGCGGGTGCAGGCCGACCTCGCCCGAGGGCGCGACGTTGTTGTTGTTGAACTTCTCCACGATCATCGGCAGCGTGTTGTAGCCGTCCAGGTCGGGCGGCCAGCCCGGCAGACGGTTCGTGAGCGTGACCTCGATGCAGTCGCCGGCGTTGGCCCGCAGGATGAGCGGCTCGATGGGCACGTTCGCCTTCAGCTTACCGGTCAGTGGGTCGAGGTCGGTGTCGCGCACGAAGAGGATGGCGGTCGGGTCGTGCAGGCTCCCGCCCCCGCCCGGGCGCGGGTTATAGACGAGCGTCCCGCCGGGCAGCGCGTCGGCCGCCGACACGGCCGTCACCTCGAAGGTCTTCGGGACGATCCCCTTCGGGCACACGCCGTTGAAGTCGCCGACGTTCGTGACGGCCGGGCCGAACCCGCCCTGGTTGTTCGGCAGGGTGAAGAGGTCCGGCCGCGCCTGGCTGTAGGCGCGCATCAGGCCCCACAGCCCGTTCCACGCGTCGTCGGTCGCCGCGCCCGGCTGGTACAGGTAGTCGCTCGTCAGGGAGTTCTTGGCGAGCTTGGGCACGACGAACTCGAAGTGCTCGGAGATGCCCATCATCTGGTTGTTGCGGTAGCCGGAGTTCTTCTCGTCCGGCTCGAACAGCCACTTGATGCCGTGCACGCCGAAGTTATGGCCCTCCTCGAAGCCGCCGACGAGGACCTGAATCTGCACGCGGTCGTGCTCGTAGGCGCGCAGCATCGGCGTGAACGGGTCGCCGCCGCCGAGGTCGCCCGTGAGCGCCGGGTAGACGGTGGGCTGCGCGTTGAAGGCGGGGTCGGAGCGCTGCACGTTCGACCTGAAGACGTGCGACAGGTCGCCGGACTCGCCGCCCGCCTGCCCGTTGGTCTGCGGGTCGCGGACGCGCAGCGCGACGGGCTCGTTGCGGTAGTTCACGGACATCGTGCCGACGTCGTCGGCCGACACCGCCTCGGGGCAGGGGCGCGGCACCCCGCCCGGGCACTGCGGCGCGGGCTCGACCAGCCAGTCGCCCTCGCCCAGCGACACCTCCTTCTTGGCCGGCGGGTTAACTGGCGTGCCGTCCGCGCGGTAGGCCAACTGGAAGTCGGAGAATTCGAGCAGGAACTCGCGGTAGCCCTCGTTCTTGTCCGGGTAGATGACGGCGGCCTGCCAAGTGGTCGGCCCGCCGTCGGCGCGCGTGTTGAGTTCGACGCCCGTCTCGTTGTGCTTCCACTTCGTACCCGGGTCCTCGATGACGAGGCCGGCGTAGAGGCCCGCCTGCTGGTGCGTCGAGGGGCCGAAGTGGTCGTGCGTGAAGACCGTCCGCAGCGTGGGGCTCTCGGCGTACCAGCGCTGGACGGTGGTCTGCGCGCCGAGCCAGTCGTCGACGCCGTTGCCGTCCTCGTCCTTGCCGGCGAGGCCGAGCGTCGGGTGCTGCTTGGCGACGGGGCACGTGAAGGTGCCGTCGCGCGCGTCGCCGCGGTCGAGGCCCGCGCAGCCGTTCTGCTTGCGGATGGCGCGGACGCGCTCCTGCACCTCGCCCGGGCTAAACGTGCCGTCCTCGTAGTTCCAGCCGTTGCCGGAGCCGTCCGAGGCCGTCACGTCGAACTTCACGAGGTGGATGTGCTGCCCCATGATGTCGGTCGGCGTCTTGACCTGGAAGTCGTCCTGCTCGTAGACGTGCGGGACGAGGTTGGTGTGGTAGAACTCGATGCAGTCCTGCCCGTGCGCGCGGAAGAAGAGCGGCTCGGGCGCCCGCTGGCCGTTCAGCGTCGGCCGCACGTCGTCCCAGAGGACCGAGATGCGCGACTGCGGGAAGTGCCAGCCCGCCTTGTTGAGCTGGAGGTCGAGCTGGACGTTGGCCGCCTTGTAGACG
>JALZHT010000913.1 GCA_030860645.1 Acidobacteriota bacterium | reverse complement strand
GGTTGTTGTGGCGCGCGCCGCGGACGGTGACGGCCGCGCCGTTCGGCCGGCGGCGGGCGGGCGGGACTTCGATGGCGCGCTGGCCGCAGATGTAGAGGCCGGTGACGGAGTCGGGGTTGCAGGCGACCTCTTCGGGCGTGCCGCAGGCGACGACCTCGCCGCCGTGCGCGCCGGCGGCCGGGCCGAGGTCAACGACGTAGTCGGCGCGGCGGATCGTCTCCTCGTCGTGCTCGACGACGAGGACGGTGTTGCCGAGGTCGCGCAAAGCGCCGAGCGTTTCGAGCAGCCGCTGGTTGTCGCGCGGGTGCAGGCCGATGCTCGGCTCGTCCAGCACGTAGAGCACGCCGCGCAGTTGCGAGCCGATCTGCGTGGCGAGGCGGATGCGCTGGCCCTCGCCGCCCGAGAGCGTGGCCGAGGGGCGGTCGAGCGTGAGGTAGCCGAGGCCGACGGTCGTCAGGAAGCGCATGCGGTTGCGGATTTCGCGCAGCACGAGGCCGGCGATTTGCCCCTCGCGCTCGCTGAGCTTCAAACGGTCGAAGGCGTTGACCGCCTCCTCGATGGGCAGCGCGGTGTACTCGGCGATGCCGCGCCCGCCGACGCGCACCGACAGCGACTCGGGTTGCAGGCGGCGGCCCCCGCAGTCGGGGCACTCGACGGGCGAGACCAACACTTCGAGCGCCTCGCGCACGCGCTCGTTGGGCGGGTTGTGCATCCGCTCGGAGAGGTGGCGGACGGCCCCCTTCCAGTCGCTCGGGTAGCTGTAGAGGCCCTGCCGGAAAGTGATCTGGCCCTCGACGCCGTGGAAGAACGCGTCGCGCGCGGCCCGCGGCAGCTCGGCGAAGGTCGCCTGCGGGTCGGCCTTGAAGTGTTCGATGACGGCGAGCAGCGCGCTCTTCAGGTAGGCCGCGCCCTGCTTGTCGGCGGCCGCGAGCTGGAGGAAGAGTTTGTCGGCGCGCTCGGTCGCGTCCGTGATGATCTTGGCCGGGTCGACTTCGAGCACGGTGCCGAGGCCGTGGCAGCGCTTGCACGCGCCGTAGACCGAGTTGAAGGAGAACGAGCGCGGCTCCAGAGGTGGCACGTTAATGCCGCAGTTCACGCAGGCCATCCGCTCGGAATAAAGTTTTTCTTCGCCGTCGACGACCGAGATGAGCACCGCGCCGCCGGTCAACTTCAAAGCCGTGCGGACGGACTCCGACAGCCGCTCGTTGATGCCGGGCTTGATGAGGAGGCGGTCGACGACGGCCTCAACCGTGTGGTTGCGCCGCTTGTCGAGCTTGATTTCCTCGTCGAGCGAGACCAGCTCGCCGTCAACCCGCGCGCGCAGAAAACCGTCCTTCGCCAGCTTCTCCAACTCCTTCTTGAACTCGCCCTTGCGCCCGCGGACGACCGGCGCGAGCACCATCACGCGCTCGCCCTCGGGCAGGCTGAGCACGTTGAGGACGATCTGCTCGACGGACTGGCGCGTGATGGGCGCGCCGCAGATGTGACAGTGCGGCTGGCCGACGGAGGAGAAGAGCAGGCGGAGGTAGTCGTAGACTTCGGTGACGGTGCCGACCGTCGAGCGCGGGCTGCGCGAGACGGTCTTCTGCTCGATGGAGATGGCCGGGGAGAGGCCGTCCACCGAGTCCACGTCGGGGCGCTCCAACTGGTCGAGGAACTGGCGGGCGTAGGCCGACAGCGACTCGACGTAGCGGCGCTGGCCCTCGGCGTAAATCGTGTCGAAGGCGAGCGACGACTTGCCCGAGCCGGAGAGTCCGGTGATGACCGTCAGGCTGTCGCGCGGAATCTCGACGTTGATGTTCTTCAGGTTGTGCTGGCGCGCCCCGCGCACCGTGATGCGGTCAATTGCCATTGACTAAAACGACCCGTGCCACTGATAGTGAGGTCTTGCGCCTCACGCGGAAACGATGATTGTAAACGACGCGCGCGCGGCCCCGCAAGGCAGCACAGATTGCGGAACCCGGCACCCGCCGCGGCGTGTGAATTGTGGCCGCAAAACGACCGGAAAGGGGCCGCCGTGCCGCGCACATCCGTCCTGCTGCTGCTGCTCCTGACGCTGC
>JALZHT010000238.1 GCA_030860645.1 Acidobacteriota bacterium | reverse complement strand
GCGCAGAGGGCCGCGGCCCGCGCGGCCGCCCGCGCCGCCTGAGAAGCGCCGGAAAGCTTTTAGAGGTTTTATGGGTTTAGAAAATTTTATCGCCGAGGCGCTGCCGGACGTGATCACGACCCGGCTCGACTCGCTCGTCAACTGGGCGCGCAAGTCCTCGCTGTGGCCGGCGACCTTCGGGCTGGCCTGCTGCGCCATCGAGATGATGGCGACCACGGACGCCCGCCACGACCTCGCGCGCTTCGGCTCGGAGGTCTTCCGCGCCAGCCCCCGCCAGGCCGACGTGATGATCGTCTCGGGGCGCGTCTCGCGCAAGATGGCCCCCGTGCTGCGCCGCATCTACGACCAGATGCCGGAGCCGAAGTGGGTCATCTCGATGGGCGCGTGCGCCACCTCGGGCGGCGTCTTCGACAACTACGCCATCGTGCAGGGCGTCGACAAGATCGTCCCCGTTGACGTCTACATCCCGCGCTGCCCGCCGCGGCCCGAGATGCTCATCCACGCCGTGATGATGCTCCAGGAGAAGGTGATGAAGGAGTCCCTGCGCGACCGCAAGGACGTGCCGGCCGACGAGGCTTTCGAGGCCGTCCCGCCGGGCACGCTGCCGGCGTCGGGCGTCTCGGCCACCAACGAGGCCGCCGCGCAAGAGACCCCCTCGCGCCCCTACACCATCGCCTCGCGGCACGAGCGCCGCCGGTCGAGCTAAAACAAGTTTCGAGTTTCGAGTTGCGGGTTTCGAGTTAGAAGCCTCTCCGAACTGAAGGCTCCACTCCGAAAGCACGAACTCGAAACTCGCAACCCGCAACTCGAAACTTTCTTATGGACATCGAGCGGGAGAACGAGATCGCGGCGGGGGCGCGTCGCGCGCCGTCGTACCAGGCCCCGCCGGCCGAGTTGGTCGCGGCGCTCAGGCGCGAGCACGCCGAGTGGTTCACGGAGTCGGTCGAGGCTTTCGGCGAGTTGACGCTCGTCGTGCCGCGCGGGCATATCGCCGCGGCGTGCGCCCACCTGAAGGCCGCGCCGGGCTTCGAGTTCGACATGCTCGCCGACCTGACCGGCGTCGACCGCGGCCCCGAGGAGGAGCCGCGCTTCGAGGTCAACTACCACCTCTTCTCGACCAAGCGCTACCACCGGCTGCGCCTGAAAGTCCTGCTCGACCAGGAGGACGTGCACGTCCCGTCGGTCGTCCCCGTCTGGCGCACCGCCAACTGGCACGAGCGCGAGACCTTCGACATGTTCGGCGTCATCTTCGACGGCCACCCCGACCTGCGCCGCATCCTCCTGCCCGACGACTGGCAGGGGCACGCGCTCCGCAAGGACTTCCCGCTGCGCGGCTACGAGCCGTACAGCCTGACGTAATTTGCGATTTTTGATTTGCGATTTTTGATTTACCGCCTGCCGCCGCCGCTCTTTCAATCGCAAATCAAAAATCGAAATCGAAAATTTTATGAGTGCCACGCTACCGCCCCAGTTCGAGGTCGTTGACCAGCCGCTCGACACGCAGATGACCATCTCGTTCGGGCCGCAGCACCCTTCGACGCACGGGGTCTTGCGGCTCGAACTCGTCCTCGACGGCGAGATGGTCGTCAAGTGCGTGCCCGACATCGGCTACCTGCACACGGGGATGGAGAAGCTCTTCGAGTACAAGAAGTACCAGCAGGGCATCGTCATCACCGACCGCATGGACTACCTTAACCCGCTTGGCAATAACCTCGCCTACTGCATGGCGGTCGAGAAGCTTTTGGGGATCGAGATTCCCGAGCGGGCGCAGGTCATCCGCGTCCTGATGTGCGAGTTGCAGCGCATCGCCTCGCACATGGTCTGGCTGGGGACGCACGCGCTCGACATCGGCGCGATGACCGTCTTCTTCTACTGCTTCCGCCAGCGCGAGAAAATCCTCAACCTCATCGAGGCCGCCTCGGGCGAGCGGATGACGCCCTCTTACTTCCGCATCGGCGGGCTGATGATGGATCTGCCCGCCGGCTTCGAGCGCCGCGCCCGCCAGTTCGCCGAGGACTTCCCCGCCGCCGTGGACGAGTTCCACGACCTGCTCTCCGGCAACCGCATCTTCCAGATACGGACGAAGGGCGTCGGCACCATCTCGGCCGAGGACGCGATTGACTGGGGCCTGACGGGGCCGACTTTGCGCGGCAGCGGCGTCAATCTGGACATCCGGCGCGCGAACCCTTATTCGGGCTACGAGACTTACGACTTCGACGTGCCGGTCGAGCAGGGCGGCGACGTGTGGTCGCGCTACATGGTGCGGATGCGCGAGCTGAAGGAGTCGAACAAGATCATCCGCCAGGCGCTCGAACGCCTCCAGCCCGGCCCCGTCAAGGCCGACGCGCCGAAGGTGGTGCTGCCCGAGCGCGAGGCGATGAAGACGCACATGGACGCGCTCATCCACCACTTCCTGATCGTCGCCGAGGGCTTCAACGTCCCCGAAGGCGAGGTCTACATGCCCATCGAGGGGTCGAAGGGCGAACTGGGCGTCTACATCAAGTCCGACGGCGGGCCGAAGCCCGCGCGCGTCCACGTCCGCGGGCCGTCCTTCATCAACCTCTCGGCCCTGCCCGACATGGTCGAGGGCGAGATGGTCGCCGACGTGGTCGCCGTCATCGGCTCCATAGACATCGTGCTCGGGGAAATAGACAGGTAGGAATTTTAGATTTTTGATTTTTGATTTGCGATTGGCCGGGGCCACCCGAGTTGCCCTGAACGCAAATCAAAAATCGCAAATCAAAAATCAAAAATGAGCAACCAGTTCACACCGAACAACCCCCTGCCGCAGGAGGCGAAAGTCCCGGCCGAGGTCGCCGTCTTCTCGCCGGAGGTGGAGGCCGAGATAGACGGCCACCTGGCGAAGTACCCGGTCAGGCGCTCGGCCATCCTGCCGCTGATGTTCATCGTCCAGCGCGAGCGCGGCGGCCACCTCGACCCGCCGGGCGTCGCCTACCTGGCCGACCGCCTCGGCGTGCGCGTCACGGACATCTGGGAGGTCGCGACCTTCTACTCGATGATTAACACCGAGCCGGTCGGCCGCTACCACTTCCAAATCTGCAAGACGCTCTCTTGCAAAATCCTCGGGGCGAACAAGATTACCAGGCACTGCGCCGAGCGCCTCGGCATCAAGCCGGGCGAGACGACCGAGGACGGGGTGTTCTCCCTGTCGGAAGTCGAGTGCCTCGGCTCGTGCGGCACCGCGCCGATGATGCAGATCGGCTTCGACTACTACGAGAACCTGACGACCGAGAAGGTCGACGAGATCATCGCCAGGTGCCGGGGCGGCGAATTGCCGAACGGCGTGAGATAAAGCCGTCAATCGTGAATCGTGAATTTACTACTCACGGTTGACGCCGCCCAAGAACGATTGACGATTCACGATTCACGATTTACGAACTTATGTTTATTGGGGCCATTGGCTGCGAGCCGCTGCAACTGAGGCGCGTGCACCTTGAGAACTCGCGCTCGCTCGACGTGTACCGCCGGAACGGCGGTTACGAGGCGCTGCAAACAGTCCTCAACTCGATGTCGCCGGCCGAGGTGATCGAGGAGGTCAAGAAGTCCGCGCTGCGGGGCCGCGGCGGCGCGGGCTTCCCGACGGGGATGAAGTGGGGCTTCGTGCCGAAGGACTCGCCGAAGCCGAAGTACGTCGTCTGCAACGCCGACGAGTCGGAGCCGGGCACGTTCAAAGACCGCTACCTGATGGAGCGCGACCCGCACATGCTCATCGAGGGCATGCTGATCGCGGCCTACGCCCTCGGGGCGCGCGCCAACTACATCTACACGCGCGGCGAGTACCGCTACCTCATCGAGATCATGGACGCGGCGCTCGCAGAGGCGCGCGCGGCCGGCCTCCTCGGCGAGCGGATTCTCGGCACCGACTTCGCGGCCGAAATCTACACGCACACGGGCGCGGGCGCGTACATCTGCGGCGAGGAGACGGCGCTCTTAAATTCGCTCGAAGGCTTGCGCGGCCACCCGCGCATGAAGCCGCCCTTCCCGGCCGTCGCCGGACTCTACGGCTGCCCGACGGTCGTGAACAACGTCGAGACCCTGACGGCCGTGCCCGACATCATCAAGATGGGGGGCCTCGCGTGGCGCGACCTCGGGACGGAGAAGAGCGGCGGGACGAAGGTCTGGTCGGTCTCGGGCCACGTCAACCGCCCCGGCGTCTACGAACTCCCGATGGGCTACGACGACATGGAGCGGTTCATCATGGAGGACTGCCAGGGCATCGCCGGTGGCCGGCAGTTGAAGGCCGTCATCCCCGGCGGCTCCTCGGTCTACATCATGCCGGCCTCCGACATCATCGGGAAAGACGTGCGGATGGACTACGAGGGGCTGGTCGCGGCCGGCTCCTCGGTCGGCTCGGGCGGCTTCATCGTGATGGACGACACGGTCGACGTGTTCGAGTCCACCAAGAACCTGACCGAGTTCTACAAGCACGAGTCGTGCGGCTGGTGCACGCCCTGCCGCGAGGGCACGGACTGGCTCGTCAAGGTCTTCAAGCGCATCGAGGCGGGCGGCGGCCGCCCCGACGACGCGCAACTCCTCCTCGACATCGTGGACAACATCGAGGGCAAATCTTTCTGCCCGCTCGGCGACGCCGCCTCCTGGCCCATCCAGTCGGCCATCAAGAAATTCCCCGAGGACTTCCGCCGCCGCCTCGCGCGCACGTCCTCGAACGGCGACCGCGGCACGGAAGGGCTGCCGACGGCGTAAGGCATTTTCGATTTTTGATTTTAGATTTGCGATTGAAAGAGTCTTCAAAATTTCGAATCGCGAATCTGAATTTCAAATCAAAAATCGCAAATCTAAAATCAAAAATTTGATATGGCCGAATTAGTCAAAGTCACCATCAACAGTCAGGAGTTCGAGGTCGAGAAGGGCGCGCGGCTCATCGACGTGTGCCGCGAGAAGGGGTTCGCGATTCCGTCCTTCTGTTATTACGCAGACCTCGCGCTCCAGGCGTCGTGCCGGATGTGTCTGGTGCGCATCGAGAAGATGCCGAAGCTCCAGACCTCGTGCACGATCACCTGCACGGACGGGATGATCGTGACGACCGAGAGCGAGGAGATCGAGAAGGCGCAGCGCGGGATGGTCGAGTTCCTGCTCGCCAACCACCCGCTCGACTGCCCGGTCTGCGACCGCGGCGGCGAGTGCGAGTTGCAGGAGATGGTCTTCGACTGGGGACAGCTCGAAGAGCGTTTCACCGAGCGCAAGAACTACCACCCGGAGAAGTTCCTCTCGCCCATCGTCGCCAACGACCCGCAGCGGTGCATCCTCTGCAAGCGCTGCACGAGGGTCTGCGACGAGTGGATGGGCGAGGACGCCATCGAGGCGGGCGGGCGCGGCGCGCACACCGTCATCGGCACCTACGGCGGCTGGCTCAACTGCTCGCAGTGCGGCAACTGCATCGAGGTCTGCCCG
>JALZHT010000912.1 GCA_030860645.1 Acidobacteriota bacterium | reverse complement strand
CCGCTGCGCGACGCCCCGGCGACAAAGGAGGAGGGCCGCTGATGGGTTCGACGGGCGGAGTCGAAGCGGGCGGGTCGCCCCGCAGGAGCGTGTCGGCGGCGCGGGCCGCGGGCCGGGAGGGCGACGGCCACGAGCCGCTCATCGCGATCCGCGACCTCAAGGTGCACTTCGACCTCGGCGGCGGGACGGCCTGGGACAAGCTCATCGGCGGCTCGCGGGTGCGGCGCGTCGTCAAGGCCGTGGACGGCGTCTCCCTCGACATCTACCCCGGCGAGACGCTCGGCCTCGTCGGCGAGTCGGGCTGCGGCAAGTCCACGCTGGGCCGGGCCGTCCTGCGGCTCACCGAGCCGACCGGCGGGCAGGTGCTCTTCCGCGGCACCGACCTCGCGCACGTCTCGAAGTCGCGCCTGCGCCAGCACCGCCGCCACCTCCAGATGATCTTCCAAGACCCCTACGCCTCGCTCAACCCGCGCATGACCGTCGCGCAGATCATCGGCGAGCCGCTCGACACCTTCGGCATCGGGCGGGGCCGCGACCGCGAGGCGCGCGTGCGCGACCTGATGTCCACCGTGGGCCTCAGCCCGCGCTTCATCAAGCGCTACCCGCACGAGTTCTCCGGCGGCCAGCGCCAGCGCATCGGCATCGCCCGCGCGCTCGCCGCCGACCCCGACTTCGTCGTCGCCGACGAACCCATCTCCGCCCTCGACGTTTCCATCCAGGCGCAGATCATGAACCTGATGGAGCGGCTCCAGCAGGAGCGCGAGCTGACATACCTCTTCATCTCGCACGACCTGCGCGCCATCCGCCACGTCTCCGACCGCGTCGCCGTGATGTACCTCGGCAAGCTGGTCGAGCTGGCCGACGCGCGCGTCATCTACGACGACCCCCTCATGCCCTACACGAAGGCGCTCATCTCGGCCGTCCCCGTCCCCGACCCCGAGATCGAGGCCACGCGCCAGCGCATCGTGCTGCAAGGCGACGTGCCCTCGCCCATCAACCCCCCTTCGGGCTGCCGCTTCCACACGCGCTGCCCGTGGGCCGTCGAGGCTTGCCGCGAGGTCGTGCCCCCGCTCGCCGAGATCAAGCCCGACCACTTCGCGGCCTGCATCCGCATCAGCCCCGACCAGCCCCACATCGAACGAGTCGCCCCCGGCGACGCGCCCGGCCTGCGCAACCCCGGCCGCGTGCTCCACGCGGAGAGCACGTCACCGCCGCCGCAGGACGAGGAGCGCAAAGGGCCGTCAAGCCCCGATTTGCCCGACGTGTTCTCTGACCTCTGACCCCTCGCGCAGCCGAGGTCGGGCCGCCGCGCAATGAAAATTTCCCCTTATTCGGTGTATAAAAAAGATTGAAGGGCCGGACAACCCTTTTTTCGCCGGCAAGAGACGGGCCGCGCGTCCGAATTCTCTTGTTTTGTGGACGTGCGGACGCCTATACTGCGTCCGGTGGACGGCCGCCGCGGCGGGCGCTCACAGCCCCCCGCAGGACGAAAGCGCGCAGTTTCGCCCGTTTTCGCCTTGACCTGGCCGCACACCGCCCGCGTTAGGAATTCCGTCTAACAGTGCCGCGTCAGCTAATGGACAACACCGCCCCTGCCCCAGAGCGTGCTGCCCAGCAAGCACCTACGACCGAAGTGCCGGCAGGCTGGCCCGAGGCCCAGAAGGAGCTGGCGGCCGGCTCCGGCCTCTCGCTGCTTCTGGTCGAAGGGCGGCAGCCCCCCTCGCTCGTCGTCACCAACAACAACTCGATCTGCCACGCCTTCCAGTCCTCACCCGTCCACGCGCACCGCTGCCAGCCCGACTGCGGCGAGGCTTACTTCCGCGCCGTGAAGGCGGGCGCGACGACCCACTACCGCTGCCACGCCGGCCTCCACTGCTTCGCCGTGCCGGTCGACCTCGGCGCGGGCAGGACGCTCGCCGTCATCGGCGGGCGCACCTTCCTGCGCAGCGCCGACTACCGCGCGCTGGCCGAGCGCGTGCGCGACGTCTCGATCGCGGTCTACAAGACCGTCGCCGACTACGCCCGCGAGCGCGGCGTGATCCTCGCCGACACGAAGTTCGAGTT
>JALZHT010000911.1 GCA_030860645.1 Acidobacteriota bacterium | reverse complement strand
CGGCAGCGCGGGGCGCGCGGCGGCCGGGGCCATCGGCATCGGCAGCGCGGTCGGCGCGGCCATCGCCAACCGCCGCCTGCTCGGCCCGGCCGAGGCGCGCGTGATGGCGGTCGCGGCGGCTGCTCTGCTGCTCCTGTCCGTGGTCGCCGTCAAGTGGCCGCGCGTCGTCACCTTCCCGCTCGCCTTCTTCGGCACCTGGACGGCCATCGCGCTTGTCATCCGCGCCTACAAACTCCACCGCAGCGGCGTCGAGGAGGACAGGAAAGAGAAGAAGCCGGCGAAGCAGCCGGCCGGGAGCCGCGAGGATGTGGCGCACTCGCGGAAGCCGGGACGAGCGCCGAAGCGGAGACACGGTTGATTGTGGGTACTCGGTGCGCGCTCGAAATTGAGTGTCGGGCGCGGCGGCATTTAGCACGGAGGGCACGGAGCAGGCACAGAGTTCACAGAGAAGAAAAAGGGTTTCTCCGTGTGCGCTGTGAATCCTCTGTCTCCTCTGTGTTGAAGTAAAGACGCGTCAGACTCAACCGACGCCTGACGTTAATCCACAATCAGTTAATCCATAACCGGAGGACGAAGGGATGCGTTGGAGAGGCGGGCGGGCGAGTTCGAACGTGGAAGACCGGCGCGGCATCGGCGGGGGCGGCCTCGCCGTCGGGGGCGGCCTCGGGACGCTGGTGCTCGTGCTGCTGGCGGCCTTCTGCGGGATCGACCCGCGCCAGTTCCTCGAACAGGTGCCGGCCGACGGGGGGCCGGCCGCGCCGGCCGAGCGGCGGACGACGAACCCCGAGGAGGACGAGCTGGCGCAGTTCGTCCGCGTCGTGCTCGGCAACACCGAGGACACCTGGAACGAAATCTTCCGCCGCCAGGGCGGCCAGTACCGCGAGCCGACGCTCGTCCTCTTCACCGGGCAGGTGCAGTCGGCCTGCGGCCGCGCCGGGGCGGCGGTCGGCCCCTTCTACTGCCCCGGCGACGAGAAGGTCTACATTGACCTCTCCTTCTACCGCGAGCTGCGCTCGCGCCTCCGCGCGCCCGGCGACTTCGCGCAGGCTTACGTCATCGCCCACGAGGTCGGCCACCACATCCAGCACCTCCTGGGGACGATGGATCGCGTCCACGCCTCGCAGCAGCGCCTCGGCGCGGGCCAGGCCAACCAGCTCTCGGTGCGGCTGGAACTTCAGGCCGACTGCTACGCGGGCGTGTGGGCCAACGCGGCCGAGCGCCAGGGCGTCGTCGAGCCGGGCGACGTGGAGGAGGCGCTGGGGGCCGCCTCGGCCATCGGCGACGACCGCCTCCAGCGCGAGTCGCAGGGCTACGTCGTCCCCGACTCCTTCACCCACGGCTCCTCGGCCCAGCGCGTCCGCTGGTTCCGCACCGGCCTGGAGTCCGGCGACGTGCGCCGCTGCGACACCTTCAACACGCGGAGCCTGTGAGGGAATTTTAGATTTGCGATTTTTGATTTTTGATTTGAAGACAGGACACTCGGGTTCTTCAATCGCCAATCAAAAATCTAAAATTATTGGAAGAAGAGCGAGACGCCCATCACCAGCCCCGTGACGATGACGGCGCGGCGGACGAAGCGGCGGCCGAGGCGGTAGGCGAGGCGCGCGCCGGAGTAGCCGCCGGCAATGGCGGCGAAGGTCATCACCAGCACGTCCACCCAGATGACCGCGCCCGAGAAGATGAAGTAGGCGGCCGCCACGCCGTTGATGAGGATGGCGAGCAGGTTCTTCAGCCCGTTCATCTGGTGGATGTCTTCGAAGCCGAGCAGGCCGAGCGCCGCCAGCATCAGGATGCCGATCCCCGCCCCGAAGTAGCCGCCGTAGACGCCCACCAAAAACTGGAAGACGACCGCGCCCGCCGCCCACGCCCGCGAGGGGCGGCCGCCCGCGTGACCCGCGCCGAGGAGGCGGCGCGAGATCGGCTCTTGCAGCGCGACGAGCAGCGTCGCGAAGAGGATGAGGTAGGGCACGAGCCGCGCGAACGTCTCGGAGGGCGTGCGCAGGAGCAGCACCGCGCCGAGCACGCCGCCGGCGAGCGAGGGCGCGCCGAAGAGCAAAACCCAGCGC
>JALZHT010000237.1 GCA_030860645.1 Acidobacteriota bacterium | reverse complement strand
CCGCTGACGTTATTGTCAGCGGGGGCGCTTCCCTTTATCCCGGGCAAAAAAGTGCTTCCGGTAAACGGGCGCGGAGATTCTCAACCATCGCAAGCGGCTATAAAACCGGGTAATGAAAATCATCCGACCGGTGCTATAATTCCCGCCGCTTTGATGTTGTACGGCCGCCGTCTGGGCAGGCGGTTGCTTCCCGCGCGGACGCTTGCTCGCCGAACCTCACGCTCGCGGCGAAGGAGAAGTCATGAACCAAAGTTTGAGGCCGAAGCCCGGCGTGAAGTTTTCGCGCCCCCGTCTCCTGCTCGCCCTGCTCTTGATAATGGGCGGGTTGACGTTGTCGGCGGCGGCCCTCGGCCGCCCCGCGGGCGGGGCCGCGCCGGGCCGCGCCCGTCAAGACCCCGAACGGGCGGAGCATTACAGGAAGAAGGCGGCCGAATTCAGGAAGGCTCAGGAGACCGCGCCGGAGCACAAGAAGCCTTGCCTCGGAGAGTGGGTGAGGTATTACGACTGCCTGGCGGCGCGGGCCGAGTGCGGCTGCGAAGCGGAATGCGATAGCACGCAGCCCTCGTGCAGGCCGGTCGACTAGGCCGGGACTCCGGCTTCGGGCGGCAGCCGGCCGCCGCCTCAGCGGCTCTGCGATTCGAGCAGGTAGACCTGCGACTCCCTCGACGTGAAGTCGCGCGTGATGCGCGAGCGCGCCATTTCGAGCAGTTCGTCGGTCGACATCTCGGGCCTGGGGGCGTCGGGTGAAGCCCGCCAGACGCGCGCCGTCAGGTCGTCGCTCGCGGTCACGACGAGTTGGCTGTCCGGGCTGAAGGCGGCGGTGTGAACCTCGTCCTTGTGCCCGAGCAGCGTCGCCTTTCTCTTCCACGTGCCCACCTCCCAGACCAAAGCCTTTTTGTCCCGGCTCGCCGTGGCGAGCAGTCTCCCGTCGGGACTGAAGCCGACCCAGTGCACGTGGCTGTCGTGATCCTCCAAAGTCTTCGCCACCTCCCAGCGGCCATTCTCGAAGCGCCAGATTTTCGCCGTGTTGTCCTCGCTCGACGTGGCGATTAACGTGCCGTCCGGGCTGAAGTCGGCGCAGCGGACGACCTCCTGGTGTCCCCGCAGTTGTTGAATCTCCTCCCAGCGGCCGCCCGCCGCGCCCCAGAGCCGCACCGTCCCGTCGCGGCTCGCCGTCAGAAGGACTTTCCCGTCGGGGCTGAAGACTGCCGTCTGGACGTAATCGCCGTGCCCGGCGAGCACGGCGACGGACTCCCACCGGCCGCCGACCTCCTGCCAGATGCGCGCCGTCTTGTCTTCGCCCGCCGACGCGATGAGCCTCCCGTCGGGGCTGTAGGTCGCCTGCCGCACGGCCTTCGTGTGCCCCCTCAGTTCGGCCGGGGGCGCTTCCGGCCGCTCGTAGCTCCAGACGCGCACGACGCCGTCTTTGCAGGCCGTCACGACCTGTCTGCCGTCGGGACTGAAGGAGGCGCTGTAGACGGTGTGCGGGTGTGGCAGCACGGCGAAGGGGGCGACCGACGAGGTGGCCTTCCAGACGCTGGCGGTCTTGTCTTCACTGGCCGTGGCGATGAATTTCCCGTCGGGGCTGAAGACCGCGTACCGCACCGAACTGTCGTGCGCCCGGACGACGGCGCGCATCGGCGAGGCCAGCACCTCGCGCAGTTTCTGCTGGCCCTCGATGGTGCGTTTCAGGTCGACGGCCTTGACCGCCAGGAGGATGGCGAGTTCGGGGTCTTCGCCGCGCTGGAGGTAGGCGCTGCGCGCCAGACTGTTGGCCCGGTTGGTGAGTTGTTCTTCGCGCCACTTGGCGGCGACGACCACCAGCACGACGATGAGGACGCCGAGAACGGCCATGCCCACCCGCAGCCGCTTGACGCGCCGGCGCTCGCGCCGCAGACGCCGGCGCGCCTGCCAGTCCAGGATCGCCCCGGCCAGCACGTCGTGAAAAATCTCGAAGCGCCGGTCGTCGGGGCGGTCGGGCGGCGGCGCGACCTGCCGGATGATGCCGCGCATGTTGGTGAGCTTTTCCAGCACCGGGAGCAGTTGCGCTTCCTTTATCCCCGTGAAGTAGGCGAGGTCGGGGAGGGAGTGCGAAATCTTCGTCCCCGACGGCGTCACGAGGTGGCTGAAGACGCGCGAGGCGACCTCCCGCTCCCCCGGCGTCATGCGGCTCATCGTCTCGTCGAGGTGCCGCTGGATGATCCGCTTCGCGCCGCCGAGGCGGTTGAGCGTCTCGACGCGCAGGGTGTTCGACCCGGCGCGCCGCTCCTCCTCCCACAGGCGCGTCATGACCAGTTGCAGGTAGGGGGTTTCGATGTAGAGGGCGTCGCTGCTTTGCACGACGACGCCGCGCCCCGCGTCCCCGATCACCACGTCGCCGGCCCTGATCTGTTCGAGGACGGCCTCGACCAACTCCGGCTCGATGGACATCCGACTCCCGTTGCCGTGCCGGCGGTTGTACTCCTCTATGGGTTTGACGATGGCGGCGCGCGCCGCCTCGCGGTCGAGGTGGCTGATGCGCAGGTAGTTGTCGAAGAGGTTCGGGATGCGCCCCTTGAAGCGGTCGAGCAGCGCCAGCGCGTCCTCGCGGATCGAGATGAGGAAGCTCACGCGCAGGTCGCGGCGGTTGACCGCCCGCGGGAACTCCACGTTGAACGTCCCCTCGCCCTCCTCGTGCGCGTGGTAGAGGAAGTACTCCTCGAACTGGTCGAGGACGATGAGCAGGCCGGCGTTGACCATCTCCGTCCACGCGCCGAGCGTCTCGACCAGCGAAGGCGACGGCCCGGGGAGGCGGCAGTCGGGCAGCACCCGGGCGGCGGCCTCACGCACGGAGTTGAGGAGTTCGGCGACGGGGTCGTCGCGCCAGCGGTTGAAGATGACGACGATGAACTCCGGGGTGTTGTGCTCGGCCAGGTTCCGCACGGCGTCCATACGCAGGTCGTGCGCGATGCCCGCGTTCAGGACCGAGCTTTTGCCCACGCCGCTCTTGCCGTAGAAGAGGGTCAGGCGCGAGGCCATCAGGTTGGCCGTGATGATCTCGCGCTCCGACTCGCGCCCGAAGAAGAACGGCGCGTCCTCTTCGGTGTAGGGCACCAGCCCTTTGTACGGCGCTTCGGCCGGCGACGACCCGCTCACGCCCCACCCCCGGCGGGCGGCAGGGCCTCGACCCGCTCGCGCAGGCCGGCGACGTAGTCTTCCAGGCGCGCGTCGTAAATCTCGACGGCGCGCTTCTGCCAGAACTCCTGGTCTATCGGCTGGGGGTTCAACTGGATCGCCCACGACTTGTAGCTGAACCGCTGCTCGCCCCAGATGCGGTGCAGGATGACGCGCAGGTTCCAGTCGCGCAGGCCGTAGCCGAGGAACAGGAAGTGACTCTTGCGCAGCCGGGCGGCGAGGGTCACGGGGATGAGGTTGGAGATGTCCGTGCGCGCGAGGTAGTCAATGTAGTGGTCTTCGGTGATGACGTAGCTGTCCTGCTCGGGGTTGTCCCGGTCAATCGCGCCGTGAATTTTGAGGATGACCGTGCGCTCGTCGAGCGGGATGCCGCGGTACTGGTTGGGGATCTCGATCAGGCAGGCTCCGCCCTCGAAGCTGCGGTGCATGAACTTGCCGCGGTGCTCCCCCTCCGCCACGTAAGAGACCAGGTCGAAAGGCTCGCCGGCTTCGAGGAAGGCGCGTTCGAGCACGTCGTCGTAGTTGGTCGAGACGATGAGCTGGTAGCGCGGCGGGTAGCCTTTGGAGCGCAGGAGGCCGGGCAGGGCGGCGAAAAAGCGGTGCAGCGCGGTGGGCGGGAAGTCCTTGTTGAAAAGCTGGTGCAGTTCGTCGTAGAGGGGGCCGGAACCGCTCATCACGGCGACGTACTGCGAGACGCGCACGAGGTCCTGGACGTCGGCCACCGGGTAGCCGTAATTCGACGCCAGGTATGAGGCCAGTTCGCTCCCGCTCGGCAGGTAGTTGCCGGCCAGCCAGTTGGCGTCCCCGGGGCGGCCGCAGAGGTTGACCCCGGCCCCGAGGAAGGGGACGACGCGCCCGTCAATGAGCGCCTTGAGGAGCATCCTGTAATGCATGTCCAGGAGCTGGGATTCGGCAGCAGTTGTCACGTCACACCTCCCAAAAAAAGCTCGCCGGTCGGCGCCGTGTCAGCGCGCGGGGAGAAGGCGTCCGGGCGGGGGGCGCTCCGCGCGGCGGAGGCCCGTGCGCTTGACGCCGGGGCGGGGTGGCCCTTGATGATTTCGCCTTCCACGCGCGTTAAATTAGAAAGTTAGCGGCGGCGGTAGAAAGTTGATTTGTTTTGCGGGTGAGAAACCGGGACATCTTTTACGACCAGCGGCGGCCCCGCGTGTCCGGGCCGGTGGAAAGAAGGAGGGCTGTTGACCGGAGATCACAACCCTGAGAGCTGATGGCACAGAGAGTAGAACTGTTGGCGGGTGCTGTCAATGTTGTTTCGTCGCCCCGGCGCGGGGACGAACGCCGGGATTCCGGGTGTGCCGGCGGCGGTAAGTCGGGGCGGCCGGTTCGGCGCGCGTTGTGGTAACATCGGCCGCGTCCGGGCCGGCCGCTTTTTTCTTTTCAGGCTCCCACCGCGAGGAAATCTCTATGAGCACCAAGACCCAACTCGTCACCGCCGACGAACTCCTGCTATTGCCGCGCGGCCGCTTCCGCTACGAGTTGGTGGAAGGAGAACTCAGAACGATGCCTCCCGCAGGTGAGGAGCACGGGGCGGTGGCTATGAACCTGGCCGCGCCGCTCACACTGTATGTCAAAGCCAACAAACTCGGCCTCGTCCTCGCGGCCGAGACCGGGTACAAACTCGCCGCCAACCCGGACACCGTCCTCGCGCCTGATGTCGCCTTCGTGCGGCGCGAGCGCGTCGAGCAGACCGGGATTATGAAGGGCTTTAGGGAGGGCGCGCCCGACCTCGCCGTCGAGGTGATGTCGCCGGGCGACACGCCCAAAGAGGTCACGGAGAAGGCCGGCAAGTGGCTGGCGGCGGGCGCGCTGGCGGTCTGGGTCGTGAACCCGAAGCGGCGCACCGTCACCGTCTATCGTTCATTGAAGGACGCGACGACTCTCACCGAGGCGGACGAGCTCGACGGCGGCGAGGTCGTGCCCGGCTTCCGCTGCCGCGTGTCCGAGCTTTTCGCCTGACGCCCCGAGGGAATTTGGATCGCAACCTGCCCATCGGAATCTTCGACAGCGGCGTCGGCGGGCTGACCGTCTACCGCGCGCTGCACGAGCGCCTGCCGACCGAGCGCTACGTCTACCTCGGCGACACGGCGCGCGTCCCCTACGGCACCAAGTCGCTCTCGACGGTCGAGCGCTACGCCATCGAGAACGCGCGCTTCCTCGAATCGCGCGGCATGAAGCTTTTGGTCGTGGCGTGCAACACGGCGTCGGCGCTGGCCGTGCCGGCGATCCGCGCCGCCGTCCCCGTGCCCGTCGTCGGCATGATCGGGGC